>JAGQOU010000221.1:31708-51350 GCA_020427145.1 Planctomycetales bacterium
GTGGGCGGCTGCTGCGGCAGCACGCCCGAGCATATTCGACTCTTTCGCGAGATCATCGACGCACGCTGCGCGTAGGCCTTGAACCGCTGAGTTTGACACCGCGCGCAGCCTCCAACGAAACCGAACCATGACAAAGCACCGCATCGCCGAAGAGAACACGGCCGCCGAGGACTTGCTGCCCCCCAAGGCGCCTGACGGATCGGGAATTGGCGTCAACTACGTCGACGCCTACATCAAACCGATGAACGTGGCGGTGGAAGACGGACCCAAGGTGGCCTGCAAGCGTAAGGGCCTCAAGATTATCCTGTCGGTCAACGACCAAACCGGCGAGGTGGTGATGCGTCGTACCGATCATGGCCCCGACCCGCGGTCGATCTTGCGCAAGGCGCTTGAATCAGCCGCAACCGCGGCCGGCGCCAACTACGTCGTCGAGGATGGCGCCATCTTCCTGGAGGTTTAAGCCACGACTTGCCTTGTCCGCCTGTCGTGGCGACTGGGGACGAGCGATGGGAGCCCGCAGAGATGTCGCGACCGCAGTCAAACTTCTCGCCAACGCGTCGCACCTCACGCCGCACGGCGTTAAAGACGCTCGCCGCCGGCGGTATCGCGACCGTTGCTAGCTCTGTCGCGCGCGGCGCCCCCGCTGAGGCGCCCGCGAAACTCGTGGCCAGCGCGCGACCGCTCGGCGAACTGTTTCGGGGCAATCTGTTTGACATCACCGGCCAGGACGCCGCCACCAGCTTGGTACTACCGAGCGGCAATGCGCTATGGGTCTTCGGCGACACCGTCGAGGGACCGTTCGAGTCGATCCGCGAACTCGATCTGGCCGACAAACTTTCCAACACGGCTGCGATCGTGCCACCGCAGGACGCGTCGGCAGGGCTGCCCCGGTTCGAATTCCTCGCCGCGCCCGACGGCAAGCGGCCCCGGCAGATCGTTCCTTTTGGCGCCGACGAAGATCCCGGACAAACTCGCGTGTGGCCGATGCATGGGCTCTGCACCGCGAAGGGCGTTTACCTGTACTATCACCGGATATCGCTGAAACCCGGCGTCGATGTGTTCGACGACTTTGTCCTGGACGGCATGGGATTGGCGCGGGCGAACCCGGACGAATTCAACTTTCAGCGACTCGCAGCGCCCGATGGTTCGCAGCTGTTTTGGAAGGGCGACCAACCGGGCTTTGGCGTGTTTGTGGTGCGGCGCGACGACTACGCCTACCTGTGGGGCTCGCTGATGACCGGCATGTTTTTGGCGCGCACGCGGCCTGACGCTGTCGAGCAGCTGAGCAGCTACGAATACCTCGTCGAGGCGCCCACGCGCGAGCGACCCACCGTGCGGCCCCGCTGGTCCAAGACGTTCGCCCCGACCGCAGTGCTCTTTGACGGCGTACCCAACGAGATGTCCGCCTCGTTTAACAAGCACCTCGGCTGCTTCGTGGCGATTCACACGCGCCTGCGCGCCAACGAAATCGCGATCCGCACGGCGCCCGATCTCGTCGGTCCGTGGAGCGAGGCCGAGATTGCGTTCCGGCCGCCGCGATTGAGCGGCGGCGATCTGTTCTACGCGGCCAAGGAGCATCCCGAACTAGCCCGCGATGGCGGCAAGAGAATCTATGTGTCGTTCGTCAACTCGGCGACCTACGTGCCGCAACTGGTTGAGTTGACGCTCGCTTGAAGCCGAGTCCGCGCAGCGACCCGAAAAAAGCGCCCGTGCGTACCGCCGCTCTGGCGTTGGTCTACAACCTGCTTTACGCCGCCGGGGGCTCGGTGATCGCGTGAGGCGTTGGCAGCGCGCGATTTCCGTGTCGACTTCGACGCCGGGCTGGCCCCGTGAAGCTTGGCGGACTAGTGTAGTGCTTGGCCCGATTCCCCGGGGCATGACGAACCGACGACGACGAGCGACTGCACAATGACTTGGTTTCCGATTTCCAGCGACATTGGGGTGCTCGCGGCGCTCAGCGGCATTTGCGCGATCTTTTTTTGGTTGGAGCGAATTCGGCGCTGGCCGTGGCTTGCAAAGCTGTTTCAGTATCTGCCGCCGTTGATTTTCATTTATCTCGTGCCGGTGTTGCTGGCCACCGGCGGGGTGCTGACGACCAAGTCGCCGGCGTACGACGTCATCAAGAGCGTTGCGCTGCCGATGATGTTGGTCTTGTTGATGCTGAAAGTGAATGTCGGCGGCGCCGTGCGGGTGCTAGGCCGGGGCGTCGGGGTCATGTTGTTCGGCACATTGGGCGTGATGGTCGGGGCGCCAATCGGCTTCTTACTCGTAAAGCATTGGCTGGAGCCGGGAGCATGGAAGGCGTTCGGCGCGCTGGCCGGCAGCTGGATCGGCGGCACCGGCAACATGGCGGCGGTGAGCCAGATGATCGACGCCAATGGCGCCCAGATAGGCCTGGCCGTCGTTGGCGATTCGACGATCTACTTGCTGTGGCTGCCGCTGCTGCTGGCGTCGAAGAACTGGGCCTCGCGATTCGCCGCATTCACAGGGGTCGCCGACGACCACGTCGAAAAGATGAATGCCGCCGCCGCCGAGGAGACCGCCGAGTCGGTCGCTCCCACCACGCCCGATTTGTTGGCCTTGTTAGCCGTGGCATTGACAGCCACGTGGATCGCCGGCCTACTCGCCGAGCGTCTGCCGACGATTGAACCGTACCTCAGCGCCAGCACGTGGGAAGTGCTGCTCATCACGATGCTGGGAATCGGGTTGTCGTTCACGCGTCTCAGTCGCATTCCGGCCAGCCATGAACTCGGCATGGCGCTGGTCTATCTCTTCGTGGCGCGGATGGGCGCGACGACCGACCTGGCCAGCGCGGCGGAGCAAACGCCGGCCTTCTTGCTTGGCGCCGCGGTTTGGATACTTATCCACGGAGCGTTCTGCTTGCTGGGCGCCAAGCTGTTGAAGGTCGACGTCCACACCGCTGCGATCGCCAGTGCGGCGAATATCGGGGGCGCCGCGTCAGCGTCGATCGTGGCGTCGCACCACCAGGAAAGCCTCGTACCGGCGAGCATCCTCATGGCGCTCATCGGCTACGCCGTGGGCAACTTCGCGGGGTACGCAACCGCCATGCTCTGCTGGCTCGTGTCGTAGCGGCGCGGCTGCTACCACAACCGCTTGGCAAACACGAACGACTTGTCGCGTCGCTCGTCGTAGTTCGCGTCCTCGGGATTGAAGCTGCCGATCGTCACCCGGGGCATCGTCGCGTGTAGAAACTGATCGTCGCCCAGGTAGATCGCCGTGTGCCGGATCTTGCCGTGCTCGCCGGCGAAGTACAGCGTGTCGCCGCGCCGCAGCCGCCCGCGATGCCATCGCGTGGCGGTGAGTCGACCGCCATAGTACTGCTGGTTCGCGTCGCGGCTCAGATGCAACCCGACCGCGGCGAACGACACTTGCACCAATCCCGAGCAATCCACCCCGTCGGTCGTCTTGCCGCCCCAGTGATAGGGCGTTCCCAGCAACAGACGCCCGGTCGCGACGATCTGCTCGATGTCGTCGGCCGGGGCGCCGGCCGGACGGCACTTGTCTGCGGGAATCTCAACTGTCTCGCCGGTCGGCAATTCGATCGTGGCGAGACCGCCGCTGCCAAGGACGCCCTTCAGCGCAGCGCCTTCCGGCAGCACCAAACCTCCGTCGGTTTCAAAGTTGGCGACCATCGCCACTGCCGGGGCCGTGGCGTAATTCTCAAATGCGGCCGCCTCGACGCGCAACACGTCGGCCGCCGCCACATAGCCCAAGTACCCCTCGCCGCTATGCACCAGCAGAAAGTCGCCCGCCTCGCGCAGCACATACAGCGGTTCGCCAAGCAAGCAATCGGTCACCACGCCGCGCGGTTGTTGCGGACTGTCGTAGCTGAGCGTATGCGTCGTCTTGACCAACCCGAAGCGTGCGTCTCCCACGTCGTTCGCCGGCAGCGTCTGCAGACGATTGTCGACGTCCTGAAAGCCGAGCATGTGGAGAAACTTCTCCAGCCCGGTGCGGGTTTCTGGGAATTCAACGTATCCTTCGAGAGCGACGCGCCCGTTGGCGTCGACGCGGGCGTCGACGTCAAACGCAAACAGCCGCGCATCGTTGCCGAGTTGTGATTGGAAGAAGTTGACGTACTGCGTCAGTCGCTTCGGTCGCCCCTGCAGATCGGGCTCGATTTTCTTGGCGATTCTCTCCAAGCTGCCCAAGTTGCTCGGCGGCGCGCCCTCCTGGCTCTGCGCCCCAGCCCCATTCGCTCCGGCAACGAACATCGCGACGATCCCCAGAAGAATCCCCAGCGCATGGCGTCGTCGAGACGCGATCGAAACCTGCGAGTTGCGGACCACCAAGAACAATTGCATCGAAAGACCCTTCACCTATGGCATTAACATGGAAGCTTGCGTGGCGTGATAAACGGTTGCGATCGTTGGTAACATGGCTGGCTTGCCAATTGTTTTCCACTGCCCGGCGCCTCGCGGCGGGCGATCTGGAAATTACGCTGCGCTCGCCCCCAGGCAGGCGTCAACGACGCCCACGGCGCCGCTGGCGGTTTCGGAGTAGCCCTGGGCGCCAATCTCGTCGGCAAACTTCTGCGTGATCGGCGCGCCCCCAATAATCACCGGCACGTCGATCCCCTGCCCACGCAGCAGTACGATCGCGTCATTCATGGCCGGCATGGTCGTTACCAACAGCGCACTGAGACAAACGGCCTGGGCGCCGCGTCCGACCGCTTCGACGTATTTCTCCGGCGGACAATCCACGCCCAAGTCGTCCACTTCGTAGCCCGCCCCCCGCAGCATCATCGCGACCAGGTTTTTGCCAATGTCGTGCATGTCGCCGCGCACGGTGCCGACGCAGACTCGCCCCTTGCTCTGGGAGCCCGCGTAGGCGAGATGCGGTCCCAGGATCTTCAGCACGGCGTCCATCGCCCGGGCGGCAATCAGCATCTCGGGGACGAACGCCTCGCCGCATTCAAATCTCTTCCCCACCTGCCGCATCGCGGGGATCAATGACTCGTTCATCAGCGCGTCGACCGTCTCACCGGCGTCGAGCGCAGCCTGCGCCGCCGCCACCGCCCCACTCTTATTGCCCGTGCAAATCGCGTCAAACAGAATCTCGTTCCTCGCCACGAACTGGTCCTCCCGGCAAGCATGTGAGATAATCGCCCCGGCCCGCCGGCCGCCGCGCACACGACAACTCGATGTAGTATCTCCCATCGACCTCACACACGCCATACGTCGGCATGACCGCTCCCGCCCTCTGGAAAGACAACTGGCCGCAATCGAAACAGCGGTTCCTCGATTGGTGGAACCACAAGGGTTTGCTGATCGGCATGTGGGGCGCTCCCGCATTAGCGCAGAAGATTCACGAAGATGCGCCGGAGCCGCCGGCGCCCGCGTCGCCTGCGGCGCAATGGTGCGACGCGCAGTACCGGGTGGAAGCGAACCACAGCCGACTCGCCCGCTCCGCATTTCCCGCCGACGTGCTGCCTCTGGCCGAAACGGACCTGGGCCCCGGTTCGCTGGCGCTGTTCTGCGGCGCGAAACCGGCCTTCAGCGCAGACACCGTTTGGTATCACCCGTGCGCCACCAGCGACGCCCCGGCCGACGAACTGCCGACGCTGCAGTTCGATCCGGAAAATCCCTGGTGGAAGCTGACCGAAGAGCTATTGCGCCGCTCGGCGGCTCGCGCCCAGGGGCGCTACTTTGTCGCTTGCCACGACCTGGTGGAGAACCTCGACGTGCTCTGCTCGCTCTGCGGGCCAGAGTCGGCGTGCATGAGCATGATCGAGCAGCCCGAGTGGGTGGAGCAAAAAGTCCTTGAAATCAACGACGTGTGGTTCGCGGCCTACCAGCGCATCTACGACATCATTCGCGACGAGCAGGGCGGGTCGACCTTCGGGGCCTTCTATCTGTGGGGCCCGGGGAAGGTCGCCAAGCTGCAGTGCGACTGCTCGGCGATGATCTCGCCGCAGATGTACCGGCGATTCGTCGTTCCCGCGCTCACCGCGCAGTGCGAGTGGCTCGACAACTCGCTCTACCACCTCGACGGCACGCAAGCGATGCGGCACCTCGACGCGCTGCTGGAGATCGAAGCGCTCGACGCCATCGAGTGGACCCCCCAGGCCGGCATTGAAGGCGGAGGCCACCCGCGGTGGTACGACCTCTACCGCCGCATTCTCGACGCGGGCAAGTCAGTGCAGGCGGTCAACGTGGCGCACGACGAGGTGCTGCCGCTGCTGGACGCCATCGGCAGCGACGGCGTGTACGTCATGACCACGTTTCGCGACGAACGCGATGCCGAGCAACTGCTGAGCCGGCTGCCGCAGTACGCCGCTAACATCGACTAACATTCGATGACATTTGGGCGCATCGCGGCCGGCACAGACACAATAGATGAATTCGTTCCAGCGATTGCCTAGCCGCCGCGGGTGTACACGTCGCCCGACGACCGACTCGCCATCGGCTTGAGCACGCCATCCACGTCGACGTCCTCGTTGACGAACTGCGCTGACCCGTCGCACATGCCCACATGCGTGCCGCCGGGATGGTAGCTTCCCAAGCTGATGTCGGTGAGCGCAGGCTCGGGCGGATTAAGCGTCGGGCTGCCGTCCTCCTCGATAGGCCGCTTGCCGTTGACGGCATACCGCACATTCTTCGCATTCTGTACGAACCCGCGCGAGCCGGAGACGAGGTCGTCTCCATTGATCGAAGTGCTGCCGACAATCCACGGCTCTTGCGGCCCAACATCCCACGAAATCTCGCCGAACATGATCGTGTTCGACGTGCCGTCGGAAATGGAACCCATCTTCAGATTGCTCAGCGGGAAGACCACGCCGTTAATCGCGACGCCCCCTGAAGACGTCGTGGGCGGATCGGCGCATGCGTCCTGGAAATAGGTACTGGACGGGTAGGGCCATGTGCCGCCGCCCCGCCCGCCGCCGGGCGGACTGCAACCAGAGCTAGAGCCATCCTCCCGCGGTCCTGGGCGAGCGCCCATGTTGCCCATGTAGTGACACCGCAGGTTATTCTCTTCGATCGTGCCGGTGTCGCGGGCGTTGATGGCAGTGCGTTCGATTTCCTTCCCGCTGGGACAGCGAAGAAACGCCAACGGCGTTCGAAGCGCGACGCGATTCGTAGGACCGCGCCAGTGGGCGTCTTGATCCACCAAGTCGTGAACGGCTCGATTCTCCATATAGGGCATCAACCTTGCCTGGCTGCTGAGCGCCCCCGTCGCTTGGCCTGCTTTCACGATCACGTCGCCGTGGATCACCAATCGTCCCCGTGCCGACTCATAGTTCAGCGCAGCAATGAGGGTCTGCCGCAAACGGCTGATGCAATCAGTGCGTCGAGCCGCCTCGCGCGCCGCTTGGATCGCCGGCAGCAGCAGCGCCACGAGCACGCCGATGATGGCGATGACGACCAGCAACTCGACTAAGGTGAACGCTCGTCGTCTTATGCCGGGCGCGACGGACTGCACTTGACCCAACGTGGAACGCTTAGCATTCAATGCACATCGCTTCATGCCGTTGGCCTCACTTTTGGGCAGACGCCGCAATCGCCATGCGGCAGTCCGGCTTCCGGGCGGGCTGAGCAGCTATTTCGTCTTCAAGTCGAGTTCGACGTGATTGTCGACGCCGGGCTTGACGTCGAACGTCAGCCCCGATGCCTCGGCGCTGGAGTACATGGGAGGGATGACGGAGCCTGGCGGCTTGCGCTGCGGGCGATCGTTGTCAAAGTCGGGTCGCGCTGAGGCGGTTTTGCTGGCATTGGTAACGGCAATCTGGTGCATGCCTACCAGGGCGCCGTCGTCGTCGCCGTAGGTGCCCAGTTCGAACGTGCCGTCGCTTTGAATCCATCCCGAGGCGCTGCGACCGGCGGCCGGCGTAAACGTGACCATCCCCGACGCCACCGGCTTGCCGTCCAGGCGGACGATTCCCTCCACCGGCGCCAGGTCTGCGTCAGGACCGGAACAACCGATCAAGCCCCCCAGTATCAGGGCGACTGCGAGGGCCTTGCAGGTTGGCAACAAAACGGCGGATACGGTCTGCCGGTCGCTTGGGGCGTACATGGCGATCAATGAGCAATACCAAGAAGGAGATTCGACGGACCGTGACGCTCGCCTTTTGGTGCGTCTTAGAAGTCGCCGTTGATGATTTCGCCCGATTCGCGGCTGGCCAGTGGTAGATACACGCCTTCCAGGTCTATGTCTTCTCGCAAGAAGTGGGCCGATGCGTCGCACATGATCACGTGCGTACCGCCGGGATGTTCGCTGCCCAAACTGACGTTGGTGACGTTGACAATTGGCGCCCAATCGGCGCTGTACGGGTCGGCCGTGAACCGCTTGGAGTTGATCGGGTGGTAGATATTCTTGGCGTTGTGAACCCAACCATAAGCGCCGCTATAAGTAGTCCCAGGTGTGACGGCGCCGGTAATCCAGGGATATTGAATGCCAACGACCCAGGAACACTCGCCGTACATAATCGTGTGCGTCGTTCCGTCCGTCACGTTGCCAAAGTCGATGTTGCTATTGGGAAAGATTACGCCGTTGGTGGCGACGCCGCCGGAACTTCCGCTCGGATTGCCATCCAGGTCGCAGGCCTGCTGATAGTAGGTGCTCTTCGGATAATCAAACGTCCCGCCAGTGCGCCCGCCGCCCGGCGCAGGACAGCCGCCCGATCCCTCAATCCCGGGGTCGGCAGGCCCGGGACGCGCGCCGAGATTGCCCACATAGTGGCACCGGAGATTGTCTTGCTGCACATCGCCGCTCTTATTGGTCCACGCCACATTGTGGCCCAAATCGGTCCACTCCAGCGACGTCTGGCTCGGGCAACGAAAGATTTCGACAGGAGTCAGCCCAGCCGGTCCGTTGCTGGCTGCGCTCCAGTGCGACGTTTGATCGACCAAGTCATGTAGGCTTCTGTTTTCCATGTAAGGCAGCAAACGCGCCTGGCTGCTGAGGTTGGTTGGCGCTACCGAGTGCGGCACGATCTGCCCCTGGGCGTCATGGTAGTTTTGTGCCGCGATACCCAGTTGACGCATGCGGTTCACGCAATCCGTGCGTCGAGCCGCCTCGCGGGCGGCTTGAATGGCTGGCAACAACAGCGCCACCAGCACGCCAATGATGGCAATCACCACCAGCAGTTCCACGAGCGTGAAACCATTGCGGCGGCGATCGACACACGTCGGGCGCCGCGCAGCCGGCTTCACACCCTCATTGAGAATTGCAAGTTCTGGATATCGGTTCATGCCGTCAGCCTTTCAGGCGGGGGGCGCCGCCCCATCTCCAAAGTTCGTCTCTCATGAACGCTGAGCGACCGCGGCCAACCCCTGCCCCCAAGGGTTGGCCGCAGTGCAACCCATACGTTTGCCCCTGTCGGTTCCGATCGAGTTTCGCGGTCCGCTAGCCAGCGCGACGCCGCAGGAGCAAACCAGCCAGCCCGGCGCACACGGCCAGCAATCCGGCGGTCGGCTCTGGCACGGCGCCCACCGAACCGCTCGCTGCCGCCACGGCGCCATAGTTCGCTTCCCAATCGGCCAAGTCGGCGCCGTCGTACGTGCCCGGGTAGCCGCGCTGCCAGGCGAGGAAGTCGGCTCCGTTCACGTTGCCGTCCATGTTGAAGTCGCCGGGCGTGAAGAGCGGATCGCCCAGCGTGGACACGTTCAACAGACCCGTACCGTTGAAGTACGCACTTTCGAACGTGGCGCCCGAACCGATGGCCCCATAGGTGCCCACCGGCTGCGGCGTGCCGTCCAAGTAGAGCGAATCGATCGTATCGGGACCGGCGAACAGCAGTTCGAGAATGGCGCCCGCGCTGATGAAAACGTCGGCCGTATCGGCGAGGTAGGGATTGGTGAGGCTGAGCGTGCCGCCATCGACCGTCGTATCGCCGGTGTAGGTGTTGAAGCCGGTCAGCGAGAGCTTGCCCGTGCCGATCTTCAGGACGTGCGACTGATTCGTCGAACCGCCGCTGCCGCCGCCGTCGATGATCGTGCCGGCAAAGTCGGAGTCGGTGTTGAGTCCGCCGATCTCAAAGATCGCATCGGGGAACAGCGTCGAGCCGCCGCTAAATCCATTCAGGACGCTCGTCGCGTCGCCGTGCAACTCGCCAAAGCTGTAGGTCGCCTCCGCCGCACTGCCGCCGTTGCGGTTGGCGTACGACGTGCCAGTCATGTTGACCACCGCGTTGGGATAATCGCTCGCGTCGCCGCCGGCGCGAATCGCCATCGTGTTGGCGCCTTGCGGGGCGTAGTTGATTGTCCCGACAAACGTTTCGGTGACGCCCATCGAGATGGTGGTCGCTGCCTGATCGCTGGTGATCGTCAACTCGCCGCTGCCGCTGATCGACGGCATGCCGACGTCGTCTGCCACGTTGTTGTTGATCGTGACGCCAGCTCCGTTGATCGTAATTCCCGAGTTGTTGATAAAGGCCTGACGGGTCAGCGTCGTGTTGGCCTGCAGTTCCAAGGGTCCGGTGCCCAAAGCCCCGCCGGTGGCGCCGACGTCGACCGTACCGCCCTCGACCGTCACGCCGCCGGTGAATTCATTGACCATCCCCAGGGTCAGCGTGCTGGAGCCCCGCTTGACCAGCGTGCCGGTCGTCAAGATCGAACTACCGGCGAACGAGTAGTTGTTGGTATTCGAGTCAACCACCACGCTCGACGGGGCGACGCTTTGCGCCACGTTGATCGTGGCCGTATTGCCATCGTCGTTGAAGGTGACGTTGTCACCGTCGAAGTAGGTGTCCTGCGAACCGTTGAGCAGCCAGTTGCCCGTCGAATCGATATCCCAATTGCCGTTAACCTGGCCTTCCCAGACCACGTCGCCAACCGACCCGACGGAGGTTGTGGTGAACTGCAGCAGATTGCCCGAGGTGAAGACGTTCGGCTTGGTCCCGCGACCAGGCCAGGCCACCGACCAGCCAGAGGTATTGCCAGTGAAGCTGTCGGACTGCAGCACGGTGTAAGTCAGCCCCGCAGCGGGACCGGAGCCAAGAAAGTTGGGGACAATGACGCCCCCGCTGCCGAGATCGGTGTTGCCTGCAACCACAACCAGGTCGTCGGTCGAACCCGGCGTTGCCCCCGGCGTGTCGCCCATGTCGTACACGATCGAACCGCCGTTGAACGCGAGCGGACCGCTGAAGTTGATCGTACCGACCGTCGGCGTGAGGATGTTCGTCAGATCCGTATCGTTGTCGTTGACGCCAACGTCAGCCGGATTAATGTAGCCGGCTTGGTGGTCGAAGGGACCGACGATCGTGCCGGAACCGATGAACTGCTGCTGGGCCACGCTGTAGAAGGTGTTGGTGGAACCAGAGACATCGAGCGTGGCGCCGGCTTTGACGTCGATCGTCGAGTTGATCGTGCCGCCGCCGCCGTCAAAGTGATCGAACGTTCCGGAGGTGGCGATCGCGCCCGTCGTTACGCGGATGACGCCACCCTGACGGCCGGGATCGGTGTTTCCGGACAGAACGGGCGAAGTTCCCGACACGCCGCCCGACAGGGTGAGCGTGCCCGCGCCGATTTTGTTGATCGAAAGGCCGCCTGCGCCGTTAATCGTACCGGCAAACTCGGTGCTAGTGTCGAGACTGCCGATGATATAGCGTGCCGCCGAACCGGCGTTTCCGCCCGCAATGACCGCAGTCGCGTCGCCGGCCAGCGAGCCGATATCGATGTTGTTGCCGAAAGAATTCGTCCGCACGAAGGCCGACGCGTTGTTAATCGTAAGGGCCGTGTTGGCGAAGGAAGCCCCATTGAACCCGCCGCCGTTGGGACGAATACGAAGCTGAGCGGCGCCGGCGGCAGTACCGTTGAACGTCACGGAGTCGAAGCCGCTCCAGTTCCCGTCAATGGTGTTCACGTTGTTGTCGCCTGCCATGTTCAGCACTAACGACTCGCCGGAACCTTGGCCGGAAATATTGTTCATGTAATTGGTGCCGGTCATTCGCTGATTGATCGTCACAGACGCGCCGGCGTTGACCGAAACGCCGCCGATGACGTTCGAACCTGTGCTGGTCGAAAGCGTCGTGCCGTTGGCCATCGTGTAGGTATTGCTGCCAGCAGGCACGCCGGCCGTGTCGAAGCGAAGATGACCGCCGTTAATGTTGACGTCGCCCGTGATCGTGTTGGCGGCGCCAATCGTGAGCGTTCCGTCGCCCTCCTTGTTGAGCCCTGTCGCGCTGTTGAGCGGCACGCCCACATAGGCGTCGTCGAACAGCCCTGCCGTGGGGCCCAGCGGGTTGACCGTGATCGAGGGGGTCGAGCCGCCGTTGTCCAGCGTGATGATCGGCAGCGTGGCGTCGTCGGTGCGGATTTCCCAGCTCGTCGGGCTGCCGGCATTGTCTGTGTCGCCAAACAGAATGGCGCCGACCGTCGGATTCAGTCCGTTGAGCGTCACGCTATTGTCGCCGCTGAAATCGAGCGTGCTGAAGTCAGCCACCGCGCCTGCGGCGTTCGGCACTCCTCCGCTCCAGTTGCCGGCGTCGGTGTAGTTGCCGCCGCCGTTGGTGGTCCAAGTGGCAGCAGTCGCGGCCGTCGTCAGCGACAGAAGACAGGCCCCGGTCATGAGGAGCGCGCGGACAAAACTCAGATGCGATCGCATGAAGTAAGTCTCCCAATCTCAGTGTGAGATATGCCGAAAAGTGCGATGAGGCCGATCAACTGCCGACGTCAAAATCAAATACAAATCGCTGTTTGGCTGCTCCCTACCGGGGGAAGCAAAGTCGGCCCTTGAACGACCGGCTTGAATAGACGCGAGAATGGAAAAACGCTAGCAGCAACAATAAGTTCAAGATAAGAAAACAGACCTTCGCCAACGGCGAACACCCGCCACGTCGTACCGACGCCTCGACAACTTTGCTGCCCTTATCGCCCCCGCGGACGTGCCTCTGCGATGGTTGCGACAAGTTTCAATCTATTGGCCGACAACCCTAAGTCAAGCGATTCAGAAGACTTGCGTCAAATCAGGGCTCGCTTGCGTTTATTGCGGCGTGCCTGCAGCGTCTTGCCAGCGACGCACACCGACGCTTGCCTCGCTCGGGCAGTTGGCCCTAGCGCAGACCCCTCCAGACGCGAGCCGACAGACTTCGCGGCAACCGTCCCAGATCGCTAAATACGACCTCAGCGACGTGAGTTTCGCGCCCATGTGGTGCGGGCTCGCGGCGTTGATCCTCGTCATGCCCACGATCAAGCCAAGCCGAGAACTCGCCTCGCAACCTCTCGACAACCAGCTCGGCGCTGGCAGGCGCCGCGTCGTTGTCGGCAATTGACTCCGCAACGACCCTGGTCGAGGTTGCCAGCTGCGGCAGGCCCGCTCCGGCCAGGCTGGCGAACGCCGCATCCATCGGATCGCTCGGGGAGACCGCCAGCGATTCGGAGGGCTCTGCGATGGCCACGGCGGCCGCCTCTTGCGCCACTGGCTGCCCATAATTGCGTTGCCAGATGAGAAAGTCACTGCCGGTGACCGCCTGATCGCCGTCGCCGTCGCCGGGCAGGTAGCCGTAGCTATTGGTAGAACCAAACGTCTGCTGCCAGACGCCCAGGTCGGCGCCTTCTGTGGCGCCGTTCAAATCGTAGTCGCCCGGCACGGCGTTGGCGTCGACCGCATACACGTTGGGCGCCGGCGGAGTCGCCATGCCCGCCCCCAGAAAGAAGCTGGGATGCGGCGGCTGATTGTAGCCAGCGTTCTGCCACGCAATCGCCGAGCGATACTGCGTGTCGTGCATGAGCGTCACGAGCCGATTGGTCGCCGGGATCACTGTGGAGAAAATCTCCAGCGCCGTATTGTCGCTGCGCCGCCAAATCACTTCCTCGCGCCAGTCGCCGAGGATGTCGGCCGAGAGCGCGGGCGTGCTCTTGGTGCCATTGTTCGAGGAAGCGTTGGGGGCATAGATCTGCGATCCGCCTGTACCGGGATCGAGGTCAAAGTTGGACCGTCCCGGGTTATTCCACTCGGCGATCGTCGTGCCGTCGAGCAACTCGCGGCTGAGATCCGCATCCCACCAGACCAGGAAATTGTAGAAGATGTTGCCGGTGTCGTAGAGCGGCTCGCCCGCGGAACTCCACACCTTGCGATTCTCACCCGGCTCGGCCGTGGTGGCCCAGTACTCGTAGCCCGGCGAGTTCGGATCGATATCGCCCGCCACGCCGCGGCCAATATCGCTGTCGCCGTAGACCGAGAAGATGAGCTCGCCGGTGCCGGCGTCGCGCACCGTGAAACCCAGGTTGCCGTTGGAGCTGGCGCTCTCATGCGGCATGAAGACTTCCAGCCCGGGACGCGACGGAATCATGTCGGAAACATGCAAGGCGTCGCCGTGTCCCCAGCCGGTGGCGTACAGCAGCGTACCGTCGTGGTCGACGGCGGCGGCGCCGTAGATGACTTCATCGAACCCGTCGCCGTCGGCATCGGCGATTGACAGGCTTTGGGCGCCCTCGCCAATGAATTCCGAGTTGATGTTATTGTTGATTCCCAGGCCGGCCTTGAAGTGCCACCGCAGCGACAGCTGATGGCCGTCGTAATCGTAGGCCGCCACTTCGTTGCGCGCCGCGAAGCCAGACCGCGGACCGTAGTACCCGCGGCTGAAAATCAGGCTGGGATGCACGCCGTCCAGGTAGGCGACGCCCGCCAGGAATCGGTCGACGCGGTTGCCGTAACTGTCGCCCCACTGCGACACATTTCCCCGGGCCGGCTCCAGGGCAATGGTCGACATCTCGGCGCCCGTCTCGCCGTTGAACACGGTCAGATACTCGGGCCCGGTGATGATATAGCCGTCGCTGTTGCGGTAATCGTCGGTGACCTGGTCCGCGCCCATGAGCACCGGGTTGCCTTGCCCGTCGATCGTCCCGGGGGCGGTCTTCATGACCACCTCGGCTTTGCCGTCGCCGTCAAAGTCGTAAACCATGAACTGCGTGTAGTGGGCGCCGGCGCGAATGTTCTGCCCGAGGTCGATCCGCCACAACAGCGTGCCGTCCATTTCGTACGCATCGACGTACACGTTGCCGGTGTAGCCCGGCTGCGAATTGTCCTTCGAATTGGACGGATCCCATTTTAAGATGATCTCGTACTGGCCGTCGCCGTCGAGGTCCCCGACGCTAGCGTCATTGGCGTTGTAGGTGTAAGCCTCGTCTACGGGCGTGATGCCGCCGGCGGGAATCTGCAGCGGCACGTTGAGAAACTGTTGGATCGCCGCAAACGCCGGTAGCGTGAACGACTCGCTGGGGGCCAACTCGATGCCAGACATCACGGGTCGCACGAAATACGCGTTCTCCTGAGTCAGCGGCGCCGAGGAATCGACGAAATCGGTCGTCTGCGTCAGCGGCGTCGCGTTGAGCTTCACCGCGGCCCCGCCGCCCGTGGACCGATACAGGTTGAACGCCACGTCCGCGGGATCGGTCCCCAACATCCGCCAGCCGACGTAAACCTGCGACGTCGACCGGCGCAGCGCGACGACCCCGCGGTCAAGCGCCTCGACCTGTCGCGCAGGGAAGTCGCTGGGCTCGGGCGGCGGCGTAGGGACGGGGCCGGCGGCGTCGATGTCCGCAATCGCCGTTGCGCCGAGCGCTTCGTCGTAGATCTGAATCTCGTCGATCGTGCCGGTGAATCCGTCGTCGCTGTTGTAGAGCGAGCGACCGAAATACGCGACCGCCTTGGTCACCGAGCCCATGTCTCTGCCTGCCAACGAGTCGGTCGCGACCTGGGTCCCGTCGATGTATAGCCGCAGCGTGTCGGTGGCCGTATCGACCACGCCCGCAACCATGTGCTGCACGCCATCGTCGGTCGTGCCGGTCGCCGCCACGCTTTCGTTGCTGTTACCGCCCCCCGACGAAATCACAAACCGGGACTCGTTGGTGCTGGTTTGCGGCGAGAAGAAGAGGTAACTGTCGCCGTTGGACCCGGATTGGTTGCCGATGTCGAACACGCGGGTCCAATTCGCGGCGTTGGTGGTCGTGTACCACGCCACAATCGTCGCCGAGCCGGACGCCGGCAGCGCCGCGGTCGGCATGTCGAGGTATTTCACCGCTCCCGCATCGCCGCTATCGACCCCCGAGTTGTACAGGGCGGCTTTGCCGCCGATGATCAACGCTCCGTTGACCAGCGTCAGGTCGGCCGATCCGACCAAATCGGTCGCCGTGCCGTCGTTGAACGTGTACCAGTGGGTCAGGCTCAGCAACTGCCGCGATTCGAGCGGCTCGAACCGCAGGCGGCGGCGGGACTCTTGATGCAAATCTTTGGGCACGGGGGGCTCGCGCTGCAAAGTGATGGGGGCGTACAATTGCAATGCTTGGCGAATCAACCAAGCCGTTGCGGCGCGGGAGCGTCGAAGACGACCAACGCGGTGCTGGTAGCGAGGAGATCAGCGGAGCCGTCGCGCGACGAGGGCCGCGCTAACGGCGGCAAACCTTCATGCTAGTCGCCGAGGCCAAACCGAGCAGTTTCCCGGCGGCGGCGTGCGGTTTTTCGGGAGAGGATTGCGGGCGGCCGGGAGTCGCAGCGGTTTCCTGCATCGACCCGCTGCGGCTGCCCCCAGAGGCAACGTACGGCGTCGCACTCCGGCGCTCGTCGCGACGCCGTCGGCAACTCATGCGGGTTGACACAAGCGGGCGCGGCAAACTGATAATGGAGCGCCGCCGCAGACCGCCACGCGGGGCGCCTGTCGCCTTCTCGCATAGTGCCACGTCGCCGCATCACGTCCATTCACGGCGAACCTCATCGGAGAGCTTGCATGCCCGCATCGGTCTTTGGAAAACCTTCCCACTCACGCGGCAGCTGGTTGGCATGCGTGGCGGGCATGTTGGTCTTGCTCGCGGGGCGCGTGGGCGCCGAGGAGAGCGCGTGGCCGCCAATCACTCAGCAGACCAAACCGTGGACCCGCTGGTGGTGGCACGGCAGCGCGGTCGACGCGGCGAACATCACCAAGCAGTTGGAAGCCTATGCCGCGGCCGGGCTTGGCGGCGTGGAGATCACGCCCATCTTCGGCGTGCGCGGCACGGAGGATCAGTTCCTCGAATACCTGTCGCCCGAGTGGATGGACGCCTTGGAGCATACGCTCGTCGAAGCGGAGCGGCTGGGCCTGGGCGTCGACATGGCCACCGGCAACGGCTGGCCGTTCGGCGGTCCCTGGGTCGAGGCCGACACAGCCTGTCGCAATCTGGTGCTCGAAAAATACGA
Organism: Planctomycetales bacterium; assembly: GCA_020427145.1. GTDB lineage: Bacteria > Planctomycetota > Planctomycetia > Pirellulales > Lacipirellulaceae. Next base: position 48,839 of record JAGQOU010000221.1, read on the forward strand.
ACTGGCCGGCGGCGAGCGGCTGCAACAACCCGTGCTGTACGTTCAGCCGCCGCTGGCCCGAGCGATTGGCCGCCGCGTGTCGATCGAGGAATTGAAAGAACCGATCCGCAACAACGACGACTTGCAGGCGCTGGCGCTGGAGCAGGTCCGCTTTCCCAAACCGCTGCCGCTGGCGGCACTGGTGGCCGTGTCGCAGGACGGCACGCGCGTGCAGTTGGCCGACAAGGTTGCTGACGACGGCACGCTCGATTGGACGGCGCCGGCGGGCCAGTGGACGCTTTACGCGGCGTTCTCCGGCTGGCACGGCAAGATGGTTGAACGTGCGGGCCCCGGCGGCGAAGGGAACGTCATCGATCACTTCTCCGCCGCCGCCCTCAAATCCTACCTCGACCGCTTTGACGAAGCGTTTGCCGGCCGCGACATCGAGTCGCTGCGCGGCTTCTTCAACGATTCCTACGAAGTGGACGACGCCGCGGGCGAGTCGGACTGGACGCCGGAGTTCTTCGCCGAGTTCCAGCGGCGCCGTGGTTACGACCTGCGCGACGAGCTGCCGACGCTCACCGACCGCGACGATCCCGAGCGACTGGGGCGCGTGTTGTGCGACTATCGCGAGACCGTCTCCGACCTGCTGCTGGACGACTTCACGCGGCCCTGGGACGAGTGGGCGCGCGGGCACGGCGCGATCACCCGCAATCAGTCGCACGGCTCGCCCGGCAATCTGTTGGATCTGTACGCCGCCAGCGGAATTCCGGAGACCGAGGGCGAGGATCGCATCAAATTCATGACCGCCGCCTCGGCCGCGCACGTCACGGGCAAGCAACTCGCGTCGGCCGAAGCGGCCACGTGGATGGACGAGCATTTCCTGGGCACGCTCGCCGAGACCAAGCGGTGGTGCGACAACTATTTTCTGGGGGGCGTCAACCACATCTGCTACCACGGCACGCCCTACACGCCCGAGGGCGATCCCTGGCCCGGGTGGTTGTTCTACGCCTCGGTTCACTACGGCACAACCAACTCGTTCTGGCCGCACTTTCACGCGCTCAACGAGTACGTCGCCCGCTGCCAAAGCTTCTTGCAAGCGGGGCGCCCCGACAACGACGTGCTGGTGTACTACCCAATTCACGACCAGTGGTCGAAGCCCGGGCGAGCGCGTCTGGTCCACTTCGACGGGTCGATGCAGGGCAACGCGGCTCGCAAGTGTGCGCAGTGGTTGCTGGATGGCGGGTACCTGTTTGACTTCATCTCGGACCGGCAACTCGCGGCGGTGGAGGTCGACGGCAAATCGCTCAAGGTTGGCGGCAACTCGTACCGGGCGATCGTGGCGCCCGAGTGCCGTTTGATGCCGGCCGCGACGCTCGCCACGCTTGCCGCATTGGCCGAGAACGGGGCAACCGTCGTCTTTGAAACGAATCTACCGGAGGGTCCGCCGGGCCTGGGCGACCGGGCGAATCAGGAAGCGCAGTTCCAAGCTGCGCTCGCCCGCTTTGAGCCGAAAGACGGCCTCCGCAAGAAACGGCTTCTTGTTCCGCAACAAGTCGGAAAGGGGCGCATTGTCTTGGGACAGGTCAACGCCGCGCTCGCCGCGGCGGGGATTGAACGCGAAAGTCTCGGCGATTTCGGACTCGCATTCGTTCGTCGCAAGTTGCCGCAGGGGACCGTTTACTTCATCCGCAACAATCGCGACCAGCCGTTCGACGGCGTCGCGCCGCTGCGCGCGCGGGGCGGACTCTCGGTGATTCTTGATCCCCTCTCCGGCGAACATGAGCTCGCGAGACGCGGCCGCCTGCAACTCGGACCAGGGCAAACTCGCATTGTCTTGATGACCCGAGATATCGACCGCGAACAATTGCGAGCGTTGCTCGCGCAGCAGAGGTATACGTGGCGGCCAACCGGCGAGCCACAAGAACTCACGGGCCCTTGGTCGCTAGAGTTTGTCGCCGGCGGACCGAACACGCCCGCCCCGGCGACGCTTGAATCACTGCAATCGTGGACGAAGCTGCCGGACGAACAGTCAGCATCGTTCTCGGGGACGGTGCGCTATACCAAGGTCTTCGATCGACCGCGCGGAGGGATTGCGTGGTCGCTCGATCTGGGCGAGGTCCGCGAATCCGCCGCGGTCACGCTCAACGGCAAGCCCCTCGCCACGCTGTTCGCCCCTCCCTACCAGGTCGTCATCGACGCCAGCGAACTAAAGGCCCAGGACAACATCTTGGAAATCGAGGTGGCCAATCTCATGGCCAACCGCATCGCGGCGATGGAGCGGGCCGGCGACGCGAGTTACAAGAAGTTTTACAACATCAACTTCCCGTCGAAGGGCCCGCCGCGGCGCGGCGAGCCGAATCCCAACATGGGGCCCGATCGGCTCTTCACGGCCAAGAATTGGGAGCCGCGCCCCTCGGGCTTACTGGGCCCGGTGACGATCGCGCCCGTGCAGCGGATGCCGCCATCGCGGGACAACGACAACAAGTAAACACTGTCCGGCAGCGCACGGGAGCGACTGTCTTGAATATCA
>JAGQOU010000222.1 GCA_020427145.1 Planctomycetales bacterium
TCCCGATCAAGGTCAACCAGGCCGGCGTCATGCCGATTATCTTTGCCAGCAGCTTGCTGATGTTGCCGGCCCTGCTGTTCGGGTGGCTCGCCAGCGTTAACTGGGCCGAGGGCAGCATTTGGGGTCGGTTGTTTACCGGAGCGGCGGACGCGTTCCAGCGCGGCGGCGGCTTCATCTACGCCGTCAGCTACATCGCACTGATTTATTTCTTTTGCTTCTTCTGGACGGCGATTACGTTCAATCCCAAGGATGTGTCGGAGAATTTGAAGAACTACGGTTCGTTCATCCCCGGTTACCGGCCGGGCAAGCGCACGGCCGACTACTTGGAAAAAGTGATGGTTCGCATCACGTACGTGGGGGCGGGCTTCTTGGCCTTGGTGGCGATCATCCCGACGATGATTTCCAGCAGCCTGGGCGTGTCGTTTATGGTGGCGAGTTTCTACGGCGGCACGGGCCTGCTGATTGCTGTGAGCGTGGCGTTCGACTTGGTGCAAAAGATTGACAGCCATTTGGTGATGCGCAACTACACGGGGTTGCTCGAAAAATCGTGATCGAGGCCGCTTCGCCGGGCAGCTTGCCGCTGTCGCCTGGCGTCGCCTGCCTCGCCGCGAAGGGCGAGAGGTCTGCCATGCGAACTGTGCTGTTTGGCGCTCCTGGCGTGGGCAAAGGGACGCAGGCTGTCCGTTTGTCTCATCTGTTGAAAGTGCCGCACCTGTCCACCGGCGACATGCTACGGGTCGCACGCGCCGAAGGCACGCCGCTGGGGATCGATGCGGGGGGGTACATGGACCAGGGCAAACTGGTGCCCGACGCCCTCGTGCTGAAGATCGTCGAGGATCGACTGCAGCAGGACGATTGCCGCCGCGGATTTATCCTCGACGGCTTTCCCCGCACCGAACACCAGGCGGTGACGCTCGACGAATGGCTCGCCGCCAACGACGCGCCTCTGGATCGCGTGATTCAGATCGTCGTTGATAAGGAGTTGATCCTACAAAGACTGTCCAAGCGGGGTCGCACCGACGACGACGCTGCGGTGATCGCGCGTCGCCTGGAGCAGTACGACCAGTTGACCCGCCCGCTGATTCACTACTACAGCGAACATGGCATCATGTGCGCTGTCGACGGCGTCGGTACGCCGGACGAAGTATTCGACCGGTTGGCGGCTCTGACCTGCTGACCGGCGCGCTCGCCGCCGCCTGCATCGCGGGACGCTACCAACTATGTTGCAACTCAAATCTCTGCGCGAAATTGGTAAGATGCGTCACGCCGGCTTGGCCGTGTGGCGGGCGCACCAAATTGCTGCGCGGATGATCAAGCCGGGCGCCACCACGCTGGAGATCGACAAGGCCATCGAGGCGTACTTCGAGAGCATTGGCGCCACGCCGCTGTTCAAGAACTACCCCAACACGGTTAAGAACAAGCCGCCGTTCCCCGCGGTGACCTGCATGAGCGTCAACGACGCGGTGGTGCATGGTATTCCCAGCGACGCGCCGCTGGTCGAGGGCGACATCGTCAGCATCGACACAGGCTGCCGATTGGGCGGGTGGTGCGGCGATGCGGCCTACCCGATTGGGCGGGTGGTGCGGCGATGCGGCCTAC
>JAGQOU010000223.1 GCA_020427145.1 Planctomycetales bacterium
AATCAGGACTTTGCAGTTCTCCTGCGGGCTAGCTCAGCAGCCGCGGAATTGCACTCGCGGCGTCAGCCGGGGCCCGGCGACTCAGGCGAGATCGACGGGCGCAGTCTCATCGCTTTCGCTCGCCGTGGCCGCACCGGCCCTGATCTCTCGGCAAGTTGAGACGCCGGTCTCAGGGAACCTCGTCCTCGTCTTCCTCCTCCTCGCTCTCCTCTTCTTCCTCGTCCTCGTACTCATAGACGTACTCGTACTCGGCCTCCGCGTCGCCGGCGAGTTCGTCGTCGGATTCCTCTAAGTCTTCGTCGTCCTCGGCGTCGTCCGTCTCGACATCGTCCTCCAGTTCGTCGGACTCGTCCTCATCGAGTTCGGCGTCCTCGTCCGCGTCGGCTTCCTCCTCGTATTCGTACTCGTATTCCGCTGCTTCTTCTTCGTCGGTCGCGTCGTCTTCATCGGCGTCGTCCACTTGGGCGTCTTCCTCTTCAGCCTCTTCGTCGTACTCGTACTGCTCGTCGTCGGCCGAGGCGTCTTCGTCGTCGTCGGCATCATCCGCCTCGCCTTCCGCCTCCTCGTCGGCATCTTCATCGGCGACTTCGTCGGCTGTGGCGACCTCGTCGGCGGCGAGATCGTCGGCCAACCATTCGGGGTCGACGACGTTCTCGGCCAGGTCTTCTTCCCACGACGCCACCGCGGCGGACGCGGCACTCGGGGCCGCGGCAACAGGCGCCTCAGCAGCTTCGGCGGTCGCCTCGTCCGCCAACTCCGCTTCGTCGACCACCTCCGAGTCGTCGAGCGTCGACCACTCGGAACGCGGCGACTCGAGTTCCGAGTCGTACTGGTCTTGCTCGACTTCGCTCTGTTCCTCCCAGGGGGCCGCCAGCAGGGCCATAGCGCCGTGGGCGGCCGCGCCGCTGAGGCCCGCCGTCGTCAGGGCCGGCTCGCGTTTCGGTGCGGAGCGGACGTGTGGCGCCGGCATGCTGCCGCGCGGCGGGCCGTCTTCCAGGTCGCTGGGGTCGTCCGTGCCGGGGATGATCTTGTTGGAACGGCGCGGCTGCGGCGCGACGGTCGCCGCGGTGAGCGGGCCTCCGGATGCTGCGGGCTCGGCTGGTGCGTCGCCGCCCCCTTCGCCGCGGGACATCGCTTCCCAGTCGGCCACCGAGAGGGCCACCTCGCGGGCTTGCGATCCGTTGTACTCGCCCACGATGCCGTCCTCGGCCATGTAGTCGATGAGCCGGGCCGCGCGGCCGTAGCCGATGCCCAAGCACCGCTGCAACAGCGAGACGCTGCCCCGCTGTTCGCGGACCACGATGTCGACGGCCTGCTCGTACAATTCGTCGCGGTTCTTGAGCGCCCCGCCCGGCCCCGCGGCGGCTTCCTCTTCTTCCTTCGTCTTCAGCTCGATCAGCTCGCGGGCAAATTGCGGGCTGTCGGTGCCCACGAAGTCGGTCACCCGTGTGATCTCGTCGTCGGACAGGAACGTCCCCTGCCCGCGCAGCACCTGGCTGGTTCCCGGCGAGAGGAACAGCATGTCGCCGTTGCCCAGCAGTTTCTCGGCGCCGTTCTCGTCGAGCACCACACGGCTGTCGGTCTTGCTGGCCACTTGGAACGCGATTCGCGCCGGCAAGTTCGACTTGATCAAACCGGTGATGACGTCGACCGTCGGCTTCTGCGTGGCGAGAATCAGGTGGATGCCGACCGCCCGGCTCTTTTGGGCGAGCCGAATGATGTGCTGCTCCACCTCTTTGCCGGCGGTCATCATCAGGTCGGCCATTTCGTCGGCCACGATCACGATGAAGGGCAAGCTGCGGGGAATGTTCTCCCACTCCAGCTCGCTGGTCGGCTGGATCCGCTCGCGCAGTTCTTCCTCGCTCAACTGATTGTAAACCGTGAGGTGACGCACGCCGGCCCGGGCCAGCAGCGTGTACCGTTCCTCCATCTTGTCCACCGCCCAGGCGAGGATCGCCTCGGCCTTCTTCATGTCGGTGACCACCGGATGCATCAGGTGGGGCAGCTTCTTGTACCCCGACAGCTCGACCATCTTGGGGTCGATCATCAGCATGCGCACTTCGTCGGGCCCGCGGGCCATCAGCATCGACACGATGATCGAGTTCAGACAGACCGACTTACCGGTGCCGGTGCGGCCGGCGATCAGCAGGTGAGGCAGGGCGGCCAGGTCCACGACCAGCGGATTGCCCGACACGTCCTTGCCCACGAAGATCGGAATCTTCATCCGCTTGGCCATGCCGTTGGACTGCTCGATGATCTCGCGGATGCGGACCAGCTGCCGGTGCTCGTTGGGCACTTCGATGCCCACGGTGTTCTTGCCGGGAATGGGCGCCACGACGCGGACGCTCGGCGCCCGCAGCGCGATCGCCAGATCATCCTCCAGGCTGGTGATCTTCGACAGCCGCAGGCCCGCTTCCAGTTCCAGCTCGTACATCGAGATCACCGGACCGGTCTCGATCTCCACGACCTTCACGTTGACGCCGAAGTTGCGACACGTGCGCTCCAGCAGCTTCGCCTTGCGACGGACTTCGCGTTCGTGGTCCTCGTAGCAGATCTCCTCCGACTCCAGCAGCAAATCCAGCGGCGGCAGTTCGTAGTTGAGATTCTCGACCGGCGCACTGTCGGCGGCTTCCAGCTGGTCGATGATCTCGGCCACGGCGTCTTGCTCTTGCGCCTTGGCCGCTTTGGGCGAAGGTTTCTTGATTCGCAGGGCGGACGCGAGCTTGCCTTTGAGCCCCGTGGCCGCCGCGACCGCTTCGGGCGCGTCGCCGTCGGTCGCCTCGGCCTCCTCGTCCGCGGCGCGAGGACCGGGCGTGCGGACCTTCAGCTCCGACTCCTCACCGGATTCGTCTTCCGCGTCTTCGTCCTCTTCCCACTCGGCGTCCTCGTCGCCGTCCTCTTCCTCATATTCGTATTCGTACTCGCCTTCGGCGTCTTCTTCTCCCTCTTCGTACTCGTCTTCCTCGCCGGCCGCGTCGTCGGCCAGCAGTTCGTCGAGTTCGCCGTCGACGTCATTGGCGCGACGGCGGCGGGTGGCGGACAGCGGCAGCCGGGCGGCCGAGCCGAGTGCGCGGAAGCCCACTCCCGAGGCGGCGGTCGCCCCCGCGGCGAGTCGGAACATGAGGTAATCGGTCGCCAACAGGAGCCCGGCAATCAGCACGGCGAGCGCCAGGATGTAGGCCCCAGCGACGGCGAAGTGCGACTCGAGCAGCGCCCAACCCATGGCGCCCAGGTAGCCGCCGGCGCCAATCGCGGGACCGGGCGAGCGATCGGGCAGCGCCATCGCGGTCAGCGTGGTGAACGCCACCAGCGTGGTCGTCCAGCCGACGCCCCGCAGCACCGGTTGGCTGAATTCCCGGCGCACGGCCAGCATGCCGGCCGCGACGCCAATCGACCCGGCGACGAAGTACGCCCCGTAGCCAAAACCGGCAAACAGGTAGTGAGCCACATAGGCGCCCACGCGCCCGCACGCGTTGCTGACGAACTCGCGCGGCGGTTCGACCAGCGCGCTGGGCGGATCGGCCGGGTCGTACGTGGCCAAAGCCGCGGTCGCCAACAGCGCCGCAGCGGCCAGGCCGAGCGTGAACAGGTCGAGTTTGAGACTACGGTTCTCGAACATAGGCTTTGAATGCGTGAACGATCGACCGCCAAGCGCGCTCGGCGGCAGCGCAGCCGCAAGCCGGCTGGCTGGTGGGGGATCGTAGGGCGCATCCGTGCCCGACGTGTCTGTCCGTAAGCTCGTCTCTGTCAGCAGGCTCGCCCGCGCGGACCGCGACTGTCGCGGCGTCGGCGAACTTGCCCGTGTTATTGGTTTTCGGCTCAAGCGGCGCGCCGGTCGCAATGCGAAATCTGCTCGCCGCAGCCCTTGCCCCGGGGTGACAATGAGCACGACTGCGGCTGTGGTTACAACCGTGCCAACAGGAACGACTTGGTCCCGGAAGCCCCCCCGGGGTGGCTGGGGACGAAGCGCAGCGGAGCCCCCAGGAGCGCACCACGGCAGTCGCAACACTTCAGGGGACGGCGCTTTGCCTCGGGGCGCCCGGTTAATTGTTCCCGGCGAGGACGCCGCGGGCTCGGTCCCGGCGCGTAAGAATCTCCGCCAAACTCCCGCCACGACCGCCGCGCGTGCCGGTTATTCCGGCTGCAGAAAGTTGGGGGCCGGCTTGAACTCGTCGCCGCGGTGCCGGCGGAGAATGGCCCGCAGTTTTCCCGCCGCATCGAGCGCCGCGAATTCGTCGGCCAGGGGCGCTGCCGCAACCACCGCCGCGGGGGGCGTGAGCAGTCCGCCGTTGGCAATCTCCGCGCAGTCGGCCGCCGAGATCTGCCACTTCGGCATCTCCGCAACCGCCAGAGCGGGCGCGATGATCCGCTCGGCGAGCGACTCTTTCGTGAGCGCCCGCGGATCGACCGCGTGCTCAATGGCAAACGGCCCGATCGCCGTACGCACCAGGTCCGACATCACTGCGTGGGTGCCGACGGCGGCCGCCAGATCGCGTCCCAACGACCGCACATACGTGCCGCTGCCGCAGCGGATCGTCACCTCAAGGCGCGGGAACTCGTACGCGACGATCTGCAGATCGTAGATTTCCACGGGACGGTAAGGCAGCGATTCGATTTCACCGCGGCGGGCGAGCTTGTACGCGCGCTCGCCGTCGACCCTCACCGCCGAGAACGCCGGCGGACGCTGCTCGATTTCGCCGAGAAACTGGGGCAAGGCGGCGTCGAGTTGCGCCCGGCTCGGTTGTGGCGCGTTGGCGACGGTTTCGACGTCGCTCTCCACGTCGTCGCTCGCGCTGCGGCAGCCCAAGCGAAACGTGGCGTGGTAAGTCTTGGGCATCTGCTGCACATACTCAATCAACCGCGTCGCCGGCCCCAGGCAGGCGACCAACACGCCGGTCGCCAGCGGGTCGAGCGTCCCCGCGTGCCCCGCCTTGGCCGGTCGCACCAGCCCAAAGATCCGATTGATCACGTCCCGCGACGACCACCCGGGGGGTTTGTTGAGATTGAGCAGACCGAACATGGGAGATTTGCGAAGGCGGAGGGGGGAAGGGGGAGGGCGGAAGGCGGAATGGGGAATGCCGAATGGGGATGGCAAAAGGGGGTTAGCGGCGGCGGCAACGCCGCACTTTGACGAATCCCCCCGCAATCAGTGCCGGTCAAGGCCCGCACGACCAGCCACCAGCCACCGATCACCGATCACCGATCACCGATCACCGATCACCGATCACCGATCACCAGTCACCAGTCACCAGTCACCGCGGCCCCGCGGCCCCGCCGCCCCGCCGCCCCCGCCTCCCTTTGCGCCGCGGCCGATTTCCAACATACTGCTCCCCTGCCCTGTTCCCCACCCTGTCGCGGAAAAACCGGCGTGAGTGACGAAGATTCGACCGCCGATTTTGCCACCCTGGCCGACGCGCTGGCGGCGCACGACATCGCCCTGGAGCCCGCGCAGGTCGATCTGCTCGATCAGTATCGCGCCGTCCTGTGGCGGTGGAACGAGCAGATCAATCTCACCCGCCACACCACGCTGGCCAAATTCGTCGGTCGCGACGTGGTCGACAGCGTGCAATTGGCTAATCTCGTCGCCCAGCGGCGACGGGTGCTCGACATCGGCTCGGGCGGCGGCGTGCCGGGGTTGGTCATTGCCATCGTGCGGCCCGACCTGCGGGTGGCAGTGTGCGAGTCGACGCAGAAAAAGGCCAAGGTGCTGCAGTTGATCGTCGACGAGCTGTCGCTGCCGGTCGAGGTGTTCGGCTGCCGGGCCGAGGAGCTGCTGGAAATGCGCACGTTCGATGCGATCGTCGCCCGCGCTGTTGCCCCGCTCGCCAAGTTGCTCACCTGGTTGGCTCCGCATTGGGGCGCCTTCGACGAATTGCTACTGGTGAAAGGCCGTTCCTGGGTCGAGGAACGGGGCGAAGCCCGCCATCGCGGCGTCATGAAGGGACTCGATCTGCGCAAGGCGGCGACCTACGCCATGCCAGGCCCCGCCGGCGAAAGCGTGATTCTTCGCGTCACCAAGAGCGACGACGAATAGGGCGAATAATCAGTCGCCCGCCGCCGGGTGGGGGTTTTCAGCGGGGATGGCGGCAGGCGCGATCTCCCCGTAAACTAGCCTGTTCGCAGAATGGCGCTCTTAAACAAGCATTCGCTGATCAGGAGATAAACGATGGCCGACGAAGTCAAGAAAACCGACCCCGCAGCCGCGCCCCCCGCCAAGGGCGAGCCACAACAACAACAGCAGCAACGCGTGCAGGTCGACGACTCCACGGCCATGTGCTGCTACGCCAATTTCTGCCGCGTGACCGGCACGCCCGAGGAATTGATCATCGACTTCGGGCTCAACAGCCAGCCCTTTGGCGTCCCCACCGAGCCTGTGAAGGTGACCGAGCGGATCGTGACCAACTACTTTACGGCCAAGCGTTTGCTGCACGCGTTGCACCTGAGCGTGCAGCGGCACGAGCAAGCGTTCGGCCCGCTGGAAGTCGACGTCAACAAGCGCGTCGTCGCCAAGCCGCAGCAGCAGGCCTAGTCGGCGCTCGATCTCTACGGCGCTCGATCTCCGCAGCGTGACGAGCGCGGCCGCGGTCAGGTCCCCATCATGCGGCTGCGCTCCATGGCCTCTTCGGCCAGGCGGATGTAACTCATCTCGCCTGTGCCGGCGTAGGCGCGTTGGTACGTGACGCTCATCGCCGTGAAGCTAAACGGGTCTTTCGGCTCCAACTCGCACACGCGCTGGGCGTGCTGGATGGCCTCGTCATGCTTGCCCAGCCGCTGCAGGACCACCGCCAGCGCGGAATGGGCGAGGGCGTAGCTGTCGTCCTCAGCGAGCGCTTCGTTGAGCTTCGCGGCGGCTTCTTCTAGTTTGCCGGCAGCCTTGAGCTGATCGGCTTCGTCGTACAGGGCCACAACATCGGCCATCGGGGCATTCTCCAATTCCAAGCGCCCGCAACGGGGCGCCAACGGTTCGGTTTCGGGGCGTGATTCGCGCCCGTGAGTCTACCGCACCTTCTAGCGGCGCTTCCACCCCTGCGGTGTTCGCAGGGCCTGCGGTGCTAGCAGAACCTGCGGCAGCCCGCCGAGGAAAGTATCCGGCGTCAAATGCTCACCCCCTACAACCGCTCGTACCGATAACACCGCTAGCGGCCGTATCGCAGCGCATTGACCTTGCCGTACGTCCGCCGGCCGCGTATTCCCGCCCTCTTGCCCGCGCTCGCCGACGCACCCCGCTACCGGCCCGCGCCCGCACGGAAAGACAAGATACGACAAAGGACCTAGCCCCGTGAGCATCCACCCCGCTGCCGTCGTCAGCCCGCAGGCTGTCATTCATTCGGGCGTCGAGATCGGCCCCTTCTGCGTCGTGGAAGCGGGCGCGGTGATCGGCCAGAACTGCCAGCTGATGTCGGGCGCCGTCGTCAAAAGCGGCTGCACCATCGGCCGCGACGTCGTGATTCATGAGGGCGTCGTTGTGGGCGGCACGGCCCAGCACCTCGCGCCGCCGGAAGCTCCGGGCCGAGTCCTGATCGGCGAACGGTGCATATTGCGGGAGAACGCGACCGTGCATCGCTCGATGTACACCGCCGGCACAACGCGCATTGGCAGCGATTGCTACCTGATGTCCGGAGCCCACGTGGGGCACGACTCGCAGGTGGGCAACCATGTGATTCTCACCAACAACGTCCTGCTGGGCGGTCACGTTCACGTCGGCGACCGCGCCTGCCTGGGCGGCAGCGTCGCCGTGCATCAGCACTGCCGCGTCGGCCGACTCGCCATGATCGGCGGCTGCGCCCGCATTGTACAGGACGTGCCGCCGTTCGTGCTGACCGACGGAGCCTCGGGGCTGATCGTGGGACTGAACCGCGTCGGCATGCGCCGCGCCGGCTTGGATCGCGAACAACAGGCGCAACTCAAGGGCGCCTACCGCTTGATCTACCGCCGCGGCCTGACGTTCCAGGACGCAATCGAGGCGTTGGAGGCGGAGTTCCCCGTCGGACCGGCCGCCGAGTTCGCCCCGTTCTTCCGCGACAGCAAACGCGGCTTCGTGCAAGAACGCCGCAGCCCGCCCCGCACTTCCATCCGCCTGCACCCGGCCGCGGACGAAGAATCGGTGGAAACGAAGCGGCTGGCGGGCTAGGACTCGCGGCGCCGTGCGTCGTACGAAACTCGCAGCCGCGTCAACGCGATGAGGGCCGCGATCGCCAGCGTTGCGGCAGCCGGTTCTGGTGCGGCGATGGCGGGAGACGCCGACGCGGACTGGCCGTAGGTCGACTGCCAGCTAGCCAAGTCGCTCGCGCCGCCGGCCCCTGGTGACGCTTCGCGTTGCCACGCGAGGAAGTCGCGGCCGTTGACCGCACCGTCGAAGTTGAAGTCGCCCCCGGGCGCGCCATCCCGAACGGTCAAGGTCAGCAGCCCGCCGACGGCGTCAATTCCCCAGAACTGCCCGGCAGGGAGCGGCGGCAGCTCGTAGTCGGCGAATTGGCCCGTGGCTGCCGACGCCGCGGCGATGACGAAGGCGTCGTTGAACTGCGGGACGAATCCGTCGGCCAGCGCAACTTCGAGCCGTCCCCCCAAGCCGAGTTCGCCGCCGGCGTTCAGGGCCGGCGTGGAGCTGCCAAGGAGCAAGTCTGCGGACAACTCGACCGCCAGGACCGAACCAATCGCCAGCGTGAGATCGCCAGAGAACGCCATGGCGCCCCCCGCGACTTCCAGACGGCCCTGGTTCGTCACGTTCGCGTCGAACACCGACAGGCTCGAGCCGGTCTCGGCGCGCAGCGTGCCGAATTACTCGAAGTCGGCGGTGAACAGCGAGAGGTCAAAACCGTTTTCGGCCGCGAGCGTTCCGCGATTGGTCAGCGGCGCAGGCTCCGGCGGCGTCGCGTAGCGGCCGTTGTACAGCCCGCCGACGTAGCCGTCGCCGCCGGTTGTGCGCACGGAAACGTCGGCGCCCAGGGTCAATCGCCCGTCGCGATAACGTCCTGAATGTTGCGCAC
>JAGQOU010000224.1 GCA_020427145.1 Planctomycetales bacterium
GCGCCGGCCCCGGCCCCAGCGCCGACCGCAGGACCCGGCCCGAAGTTGAACGCGTCGCTCCGGCGACCTGCCACGACGGACGAACAGGCCCCGATGGCAGCCGCGCCGCGTCAGCCGTCTTCAAACTCCTTGCCGACGAACCCGGGGCTCCTGCCCAATGCGGCGGGCGTGTTGCCGAGCCGACGCGGCGGTGAAGAATCCGGACGCTCGCTTGAGGAGTTGTTGGAAACCCTCGCGGCAGAGTGACGCGCCGTCGTTGCCAAACGTCGCGCGCCGCGCGGATCTCACGAATTCGATTTCGCATGATTGTCGTCGTCCTGATTATCGCTGCCGCGGCTCTGGTGTGGGGCGTGATTTTTGCGCGGCGGCTGCCGTTGTTGCCGGCTTGCGGCATCATGGCGGCATTGGGCTACGTCCTGGGGCCACCGCTGTGGACTCTCCATGCGGGCCCGGTCTCGCTGACGTGCGATCGCCTGCTGATCGCCGGGCTCGCAGCGCTCTGCGTCTGGCAGTGGCGGCAGGGCGAGTTGAAGTTGCGCACGCTGACGGTGGCCGACTGGCTGCTGCTCGCCCTGTTGGCGTACCTCACGCTGCGCACCGCCGCGACGCCGGCCTCCGATGGCGTCCATTCCAGTGTGGGACCCTGGTGGCGACTCATCGCCGCGTTCTGGATACCCGCCGCCCTGTACCTCGTCGCCAGATCGGCCGTGCTGAATCAACGCAATTGGCAGTGGTTTCTGACCGTGTTGGTCGTGCTGGGCGCCTATCTGTCGTTCACCGCGTTTGCCGAGATCACCAAGCAATGGTGGGCCGTCTTCCCCCGCTACATTTCCGATCCCACTCTCGGCGAGCACTACGGTCGCGCCCGGGGACCGGCGCTCATGTCGGCCAGCTTGGGCGTGAATTTGACCTACACGTTCTGGGCCGCGTGGCTATTGTGGCCCACCGCCGGTCGGTTTGGCAAAGCGCTGCTGACGGTGCTCTTGGGCGCCATGGTCGGCGGCGTGCTGCTGACCTTCACGCGGTCGACCTGGATCGGTCTGGCCGGCGGGTTGGCGATCATCCCTCTGCTGCAGACGCCGCGCGAATGGCGGCTACCGCTGGCCGCCGCGGGCGGTTTGGCCGCCGTTGTCGGCGCCATCTGCATGATGGGCGCCGTGGAGAATTTGTCACGCAAGGACAGCGACGGCTCGGCCGAGCACTCGGTGTATCAACGGGCCTCGTTTGTCGTCGTGTCGATGCGCATGTTTCGCGACGCGCCGCTGGTCGGCCACGGCTTTGGCAGGTTCTACGACAAGAAGATGCCGTACCTGGCCGACCGCTCGCAGCAGCTGGAACTCGATTCGCTGCGGAACCTCGATCACCACAACACGCTGCTAAGCATCCTCACCGAAACCGGAATCATCGGCCTGGGACTGTTCCTGTGCGTGCTCATCGCCTGGCTCCGCGCCGGGTGGACGCTGTACCGCAGCGAAAACGCCCCGGTTTGGGTGCGTCGCCACGGGTTGTTCACGCTAGGGGTGATGATCGCCTACCTCGGCTCCGCGGTGTTCCACGACCTCACGCTGTCGCCCACGGAACATTGGGTGCTGTTCCTCGCGTGCGGAGTCGCCTCGGGGTTGCTCGCCGAGGGCCGGCAAACCGCACCCTCAGCCGCCACGGCGAACCGGCGGCCGCTGCCGGGGCGCACGGCGATCGCCACTTGAGACAGGAATCGCTTGCCATGAATTCACCAAACCAAATTCGTATGCTGGGCATGACGCTCGACGCGCTGGACATGCGCGGAGCGGTCGATGCCGTCTGGGGGTGGCGCGACGCGGTGGGGCCGGCGCCGTGCCGCTATATCGTGACGCCCAACGTCGACCACGCGGTGATGCTGCAGACCAATCGCCGCCTACAAACGGCGTACGCCGGCGCCGCCCTGGTGCTGGCCGACGGGGCGCCGATTGTGTGGGCGTCCCGATTGCTGCGGCGACCCGTTCCCGAGCGCGTGGCCGGCAGCGACCTGGCGCCGGCGCTCTTCGCTCGCGCGGCCGAACTGCATGCCCGTGGGGAGTTGGACGCACCTTTGCGAGTTTTCCTGTTGGGAGCCGCCCCGGGCGTGGCCGATCGCGCCGCCCAGGTGATTCAGCACCGGTGGCCGGGCGTCGAGATCGTCGGCACACTCTCGCCGCCGTTGGGCTTCGAACACGACGCCGCCGAGAACGAGCGGATAATCGCGGCGGTGAACGACACGGCTCCCGATCTGCTGCTATTGGGACTGGGCGCCCCTAAGCAGGAACTCTGGATCAGCGCGCACGCCGCCCAACTGCACGCTCGCGCGGCATTGTGCATTGGCGCCACGATCGACTTTCTCGCCGGCGAAAAGCGGCGGGCGCCGCGCTGGATGCAGCGCGTTGGCCTGGAATGGCTGCACCGCCTGGCGACCGAGCCGCGCCGTCTGGCCGCCCGCTACGCGCGCGACGCGTGGATCTTTCCTCGCTTGCTGTGGCGCGATTGGCGCGGCTGCTGAGCGGCCCCCTGCGCCTCGACCGCGCGGCCCCCTATACTGGGGCGGATGAAGCCGAAATTCGCGTTATGTCTGGTCGTCGACGGGCTGCGTGCCTCCGCCCTGGGGGCGTACGGCAACACCTGGGCCCCGACGCCTGCGTGCGACGCGCTGGCGGCCGACTCGATCGTTTGCGACCGCATGTGGTGCGATTCGCCCACGCTTGCCGGATTCTACAACGCCGTGTGGAGCGGCCGACACGCGGTGGCGGAACTGTCGCTTGCGGCGCCCGGCGCGCTGCCGCTGCCGGCGCAATTGCACGCGGCCGGCGTGGCGACGACGCTGATCACCGATGACGCGTCCCTGGAAACCGCATTGCCGGCAGACTCGCGCGTCGAGGGCGCGCTCGCCGCGACAGACCCGCCGCGCGAAAGCGCTGGCGATCTTGAAGCGACGGCGATGTACCAGTTCTTCGCCGCGGCCGCCGAGGAAATCGCCGCGACGCTTTCGGCCGGAGCGGGCGACCCCTCGTCGGGCGGGCGCCTGTGGTGGCTGCACTGCCGCGGATTGGCTGGCGCCTGGGACGCGCCCCTGTCGGTGCGAGAATCGTTGTGGGCGGACGACGAACTCGAGTTGCCGACCTTTGTCGATCCGCCCCGCGAGGTCGCCACCGACGAGCCGGATCAACTGCTCGCGTATCGCGCGGCCTATGCGGCCCAAGTCGCGGTGCTCGACGAGTGCGTGGGCGCGTTGCTCGCTGCGGTGCGGGAATGCGGCCTCAACGAGTCGTTGCTGGTGACGCTGGTCGGAGCACGCGGGTTTGCGCTGGGCGAGCATGGTCGAGTGGGCGCGGCGGTCGACCAACTCTTTGGCGAACGCCTGCATGTGCCGTGTTTCGTCCAGGCGTCCCGCGACGGCGTCCCCTGGCAGCGGCGGGGCGAACTGCAGCAGCCGGGCGCTTTGTACGCCACGCTGCGGGATTGGTTCGGCGTCGAAGGCGACGCGGGGACAGGTCGGCGCGGTTCGCTCTTGCAGGCAGACGACCCCGGCGACTCGGAGTCGTCCTGCGCGGTTGCCGTGGGCCAGCACGCCGAGTGTACGGTGGTGACCGACGAGTGGTTGCTGCGCCGTCCCCCGCACGAGGGCAGCGGCCCCCGCCCGGCGCCGCAGCTGTACGCCAAGCCGGACGACCGCTGGGAGGCGAACGAGGTGGCCGACTTGTGCCCCGATGCGGTGGCCGAGTTGACCGGCGTCGCCGCCCGCCTCGGGCTCGCCCACGACCAGCCGTAGCCGTGAGAACCGGCTGTTTGGGGGGCTGAGGCGACGCGATTCGATAGCACTGCGGGCGCCAGTGAATTGCCCTGGCGAAGCTGGCACGAGCCTCCTACTATCCGCCGGCTCTCGATCTCTCTTTCGTCTTCCCTGAACCACCGCACCATGCGCGGACCTGTCCGATCGTATGCTCGTCGTGGCGTCGGCCGAGTCATTCGGCTGGTGATGGCGCCGCTCTGCGCCGCGATCGTGGGCTCAGCCGCGGCGGCCGAGGGGCCCGCAGCGTGTCGCGTGACGATCGCGGACGATCAGCACGTCGTCTCGCCCCAGCAGGAGCTCACGCTCAACGTGGCAGTCACTCTGCCGGAGGCGCCGAGCGGTTCCAAGCTGGTCGCCGCGATGGGGCCAATCGGGTCCGACGAAGTGACCTGGCGGTCGGCGGTCGATTTGCCGGCGGCGAGCGAAGATCATGTCACAAAATTCTCGGCGCCCGCGCCATCTCGCGAGGGCGCGTACCGCGTCCGAGTCACGGTCGAACCGCCGGCGCATTTGATCGAGAAGATACGACCGTTCCACCACGCGGCGCCGCTGGCCGCGGCTGAGACCGCGCTGATCGTCATCGACCCGGCCGCGAAGCTGCCGGTACTTGCCGATCAGT
>JAGQOU010000225.1 GCA_020427145.1 Planctomycetales bacterium
GTCCGGCGCCTGCGTCGCGGTGCTCGGCAGCACCGCAGGCGTCGGCGCCACGACCGTGCTGATCGCGGCGGCTCGGGAACTCTCCTCCCTCGGGCAGCGGGTGCTGGCGATCGACGGCAATCTGGCGCGCCCGGCGCTATGCCAGCGACTAGGACTCAGCGCGGCCGCTGGAATCGGCGACGTGCTCGCCGGCCATCGCCGATTGTGCGAAGCGACCGTGCCGGCGCCCTTTGGCGCCGCGCTGCTCGGCAGCGTCACAACGCCCCCCCACATCGATCCGGCCGCCCGGCAGCGCTTCGCCGCGGAATTGCACGCGGCCCGCGAGCGGTTCGACGCGGTATTGATTGATTTGGCCGCCGGCCTGAGCCCATGGAGCGACTGGCTTTGCCGCCGCACCGCGAACGTGCTGCTGGTCACGACGCCCCGCGCCGACGACGTGCGCGCCGCCTACACGACCGTCAAGTCGTTCGGCGGCGAGGTCCCCACGCGGCTGGCGTTCAACCGCACGAATGACGCCCGCGTCGCCGACGCCGTTGCCCGACGAATCGGCGAAACCGCCTGGCAATTTCTCGGCCGCAATCCGCTGGCCGAGGCGCCGACGCTAATTCCCGCGCTGGGAGACGATCCGCTGACCCAAGCCGAACACCGCCGCGCTTGCCGGCTGCTAGCAGCCGAACTAATTGTTCCCAGTCGCCTGGTGCACGACCGCCGCGCTGCGCACCGTTCGCTGCCGTCGCACCGTGCGCCGTCGCCCGCGTCGAGCACGGCTGCGTCGGCTGTTGCCGCGGCTCCGCTTGATCGCCTGTGGTAGCAACGGCGCTCCGGCCGCTCAAAGAAAAACCAACAACTCGTCAGATTGCGTTCAACCCCAACTGTTTACCATGCCGATATCACCTGAGTGCAGCTCGTCGCGCACCGCACTGGTAAAGTGGCGCGACTGCGTCAACTTTGCCGGCCGCCCGAGGCGATTCGCATGGCTCGACAATACGCCGTCATCATGGGGCTCATCGGCCTCTCGGTCGTCGTGTTGCGAGCCGCCAAGAACGGGGGCGGTTTTGAGAACGCGGTCATTCACGGCGTGGGCTGGATGGGAATGTTTGCGTTGATCGGCGGCGTCATCGGCGCCTTGGCGCAACACACGGTCGACGGGGCAATTCGCCTGCGGGTCGAACGCGAACTGAAAGAAATCGCGGCGGCTCGCGCGGCAACTGCCGAACATGCCGAAGCGGCTGCAAGCGGAGTTTGATCAAGCTCCAACACGTTTACAAACATAGCGCTGCGGGAACGGACTCTCGCAATCACATACTCGGCGCCAACGTACCGCTCGGTCGCGGCGCACGAGAGGCATCACGGAGGATTGCATGGCAACGCTGGTCGCACGTCGGGCCTCGGACGAAGAGATTGCCGAAGTTTGGCAACAGTTCAAACGAGACCCGGGCCGCAAGGAACTGCGGAACCGTCTCGTCGAACAGTACCTGCCCCTGGTCAAATACAACGGCGAACGCATCTGGTCGCGCTTGCCCGACGGGGTCGAACTCGACGACCTGATCTCCGCCGGCGTCTTCGGGTTGATGGACGCCATCAACGCCTTTGACATGAGCCGCGGGGTCAAGTTCGAGACGTACTGCGTTCCCCGCATCCGCGGCGCCATGCTCGACGAACTGCGCAGCATGGACTGGGTGCCGCGTCTGGTCCGCTCCAAGGCCAGCAAACTCAACGAAGGCGTCAAGAAGCTCGAAGCCCAACTCGGGCGCTCGCCCACCGAGATCGAACTCGCCGAGCACATGGGCCTGTCGGTCGCCGAGTTGGAGAAAATGATCTCCGACGCCAACGCGGTCAATCTGATCAGTCTCAACAAGAAATGGTACGAGACCGACAGCTACAAGGACGTCCGCGAAATTGACGTCCTGGAAGACAAGAAAGGCGAAGACCCCACCGGTCGCATTCAAAAGTCCGACCTCATGCGGCTGGTCACCAAGGGCCTCAACCGCAATGAGCGGCTCATCATCATCCTCTACTACTACGAGGAGATGACGATGAAAGAGATTGGCGCCACGCTCGACCTGAGCGAAAGCCGGGTGAGCCAGATGCACAGCGCCATCGTCTCGCGCCTGCAAAATCAACTCGGCCGCCGCCGCCCCGAGTTCGGCACCTGACGCGCGACAGCGCTCCTCAGCCTAGCAATCGACAGCCCACAGCCCCCGGCGCAAGCCGGGGGACTTTTTATAGCGCCACTCAAACAGGCATATCTCAAACGCCGATCGCAAGGCCGCGCGAGCCAAAGTGGCCCAAAAAACGCCGTCGCATTCCCACCGTCGTAGCGGCGATAATATGCCCGTTCGACGACGAGCTCTCGGCGTTTTTTCGCTCGCGGCGGAACCGGCGCCAACGGGCGCAGCGGGAAGTGCACTCTCGCGACCACCGCTGGTCGCGTCTCCCGGAGACTCGCTGCGCCGACCGGCAAGGGTTGATCGCATTGGCAGCGCGCCAATCTCGTCGCACAGCGGCCACCGCGGCTGTTCGAATGAAGGGGCCCCTTCCTTTCTTCTTTGTCAGCAAACCGCGGGCAGGCGGAACCTGCCAGGAAACGCAGCCCGCCGACGAGCCGCCTCCTTAAAAGTCCACGGGGCAATCGCACCTCGGCAAATCGCTCCCAAATCGACGGACGCCCCAAGGCGCCCGTCCCTCGGCAGCGAGATATCCCAAACTTAACGATTCTGCCGGCGGCGGCCCCTCGGGATCTGCCGATTTCTCGGCTCGGGCGGATTGCTGCGCCGTCGTCCCGCGCCGTCGGCAAGCTACGGTTGCGTGCTCTGGTCGACGGGGAGAGTTGCGCGCCGCGGTCGGCAATGGGCCGGCGGCGGGCGCCGCCTCCGCCGCGAATCGGGGCAACAGTCGCATCGGATCCGGTCCAGGGCGACCGAGCGCAGCGTGCGCCTGGTCGCGGGGCATGGACGAAAGCCTGTCGAGTCAGTTAGTCTTGGGACCTGCAAGCGACGCAGCGGCCGTCGCACCAGGTATCCCGGACCCGACAGGCGCACCACACAACGCCGCCCGCTAAAGGGTCCACCGACGTGAGTACGGACGTCTCGACTATGAATCGCGCCGGTTGGTGGCAACGTGGCAATACCGTCGTGCTGGCGATCCTCGCGCTGGCGCTCGCCTACGGGGCGAGCTTATTCTATCACTTGCCGCAGGGTTGGACCGAAGCGGCCCTCGGCCATGCGGCCGGCGCCGAACACGCAGTCGCCGAGACAGGCGTCGCGGCGGCCGAAGCGCACGGCGACGGGCATCACGCCTCGCCGCCGCCCTACTGGACGGTCGTGCCGTTCATCGTGCTGTTGGGATGCATCGCCGTGCTGCCGCTAATGCACAAGACCGAGCATTGGTGGGAAGAAAACATCAATCGCTTCAAGGTGGCCGCCGGGCTCGGACTGGTCACCCTTGCCTATTACGCGTTCTTCCATCACGCCCCCATCGAGGCGCATTGGCCAGGGCACGCCGTGGTGCCAGCCACTGGCGGCGTGCAATGGGGCTTTGTGAAAGCGATTCTCGGCAACGCGATCTTGCAAGAATACATTCCGTTCATCGTGCTGCTGTTCAGCCTGTACGTCATTGCCGGCGGGGTGCGCATTCAAGGCGACCTGACGGCCAACCCGATTACCAACGCCAGCTTCATGGCGGTCGGCGGATTGCTGGCGAGCTTCATCGGCACGACCGGCGCCGCGATGGTGCTCATTCGGCCGCTGCTAGAAACCAACCGCGAACGAAAGCACGTTGCGCACACCGTCATCTTCTTCATCTTCATCGTCTGCAACTGCGGCGGCTGCCTGCTGCCCATCGGCGACCCGCCGTTATTCTTGGGTTACCTCAATGGCGTCGACTTCACCTGGACGCTGAGCTTGTGGAAAGAGTGGGTCTTCGTCAACGGAGCGATCTTGGTGGTCTACACGCTGCTGGATCACTTCTACTTCCACCGGCAAGAAACCATCGCCGACGTGCAGCGCGACATCACCCAAACGCGCAAGCTGCAGATCAGCGGCCTGGCGGTCAACGGTCCGCTGCTGCTGGGCGTGGTGCTGGCCGTGGCGCTGCTGGACCCATCGAAGGCCGTCCCGGGAACCGGCGGCTGGCATCCGCCGATGTACTTGCGCGAAGTCGTGCAATTGGCCCTCGTGGCCGCGTCGCTGCAATTTGGCTCGCGCCAGGTGCGCAAGGACAATAACTTCAACTACGCGGCCATCATCGAGGTAGCGGCGTTGTTCGTCGGCATCTTTATCTGTATGCAGCCTGCGCTTCAGATTCTCAACGCCAACGGCGCGGACATCGTCGAGAAATTCAAGCTCGGTCCGGCGCAGTTCTTCTGGGCCACCGGCGCGTTGTCGTCGTTCCTTGACAACGCCCCCACGTACCTGGTGTTCTTCCAGACCGCTCAGGACCCGGCGTCGGCTTTGTCGGGGGCTCACACCGGGCATGTCCCCGCGGCGATCCTCAGCGGCATCAGCCTGGGCTCCGTGTTCATGGGCGCCATGACTTACATTGGAAATGGCCCCAACTTCATGGTCAAAGCCATCGCCGAGAAGTCGGGCGTAAAGATGCCCAGCTTCTTCGGCTATATGATGTGGAGCTGCTGCGTGTTGCTGCCGATCATGGCCGCGATGAACTGGTTGTTCCTGGCCGAAGGCTGAGCCGCTCCGCTCGCCACGCCATCGCACCGGGGCGTCGTCGACCGCATGTCGACGACGCCCCAGTTTTGATTCCGCTCTTCACGATCGCTGCATCGGGGCCTAAGATAGTACCCAACTGGGCGGTGGAAACGCCCGCCGGGCCGCCCAAACGCCCGCCAATGCCGACTTCGCCGCCGATCCCGCCTGTGCCTGCTCCGATCATTACTCGCCAACGCCAGCTCGACGAGCTTTGCGACCGCCTGCGATCTGCTCCGGAAATCGCCTTCGACACGGAATTCGTGTCCGAAGATACGTTTTACCCTGAGCTGTGCCTGATCCAGATCGCCACCCGCGTCGAAATGGCGGTGGTCGATCCGCAGGAAGTCGACGTCAAGGAGTTCTGGCAACTGTTGGTCGACGGCGACCACGTCACGGTGTTTCACGCAGGACGCGAGGAACTCAACTTCATCCTCCGCGCCGTGGGCGCAGCGCCCAAGAAGCTGTTCGACGTGCAACTCGCCACGGGCTTCTGCGGCAACGAATACCCGGCGTCCTACGGGGCGGTGGTTGGCCGTATCCTGAGCGAGAAACCCCAAAAGGGCGAGCAGCGCACCGACTGGCGCCGGCGACCGCTGACCAAGGCGCAGGTTGACTACGCCCTGGAAGACGTTCGCTTCCTCCTGCCGCTGTTCGACAAGCTGACTCGGATTCTCTACAAGCGCGAACGGCTGGAGTGGTTCAAAGAAGAGCTCGACAGCTGGCGCGACGACGTGGTCGCAGCGCAGGATCGCAAAGATTGGCGGCGCGTCTCGGGCATCGGCTCGCTGCGAGCTCATCAATTGGCCATCGTGCGCGAACTGTGGTTCTGGCGTTACGAACAGGCCGAGCGATTGAATCAACCGCCCAAGCGGCTGCTGCGCGACGATCTGCTGGTGGAAATCGCCAAACGCAAGATCGACAAGCCGGACCAGATTCTCGCCATCCGCGGCATGCAGCGCAGCGCGCTCAAACGCAGCGCGGGCGAGTTGGCCGACTGCGTGAAACGCGGCATGGCGACGCCGCTGGAGAAACTCGCGCGCGGGCCGCGGCGAGAATTGCCGACGCAATTGCATCTGCTCGGTCAGTTTCTGACGCCGGCGCTCACGTCGATTTGCCGGCGCGCCGAGGTCGCGGCGAGTCTGGCCGGAACCGCAAGCGACGTCCGTGATCTCATCGCCGAGCGACTCGGCTACGGCCGGGACGACGAGGACTCCGGCCCGCCGCGGCTACTGACGGGCTGGCGCGCCGAACTGGTGGGCAATCTCATCGACGACCTGCTGGCAGGTCGCAAAAGCATTCGCATCACCGACGCGAAGAAAGAAGATCCGCTGGCGTTCGACGCCATCGGTTGAGTGGAGCTCGCCAGCCGTGCCAAAGCTGCGTGCTCCCACACAATGGGCGCCTGCTGGTGAGGACGCGAACCGCAGCGCTCGTCGCGTCGCCATCTGCCACGCCGACTATTTCGCAACCGCAGGCGGCGGCAACGCCGCCGCGTTCCCGGCAGGCAATCGCGTCGCCGCCTGAGCGTCGTCGCCCGCACCGACTTGTTGCGGTTCAGCCGCCTCGGCCGCCGGCTCCGTTGCCGAGGCTTGCACAACCCCTTCGGTCGGCGGCGCTGCGTGGTGCATGCCCTTGGGGAACAACGCCGCGTCGCTCATCGACGCCACGTGCGCCGGCGGATCAGGAAAACCGTCGTCGTCATGGTCCACGAGCAAACTCTTGCCCGCCAGCCGTGTGCCGTCGTAAATCGTGCCGCGATTGAACGGCCCGGCGCCAAACAACCAAATGTCGTTCGCCGTGCTCTCGTTCGCCACGATGCCCGACTGCCACACCGGCTCGCCCGTTTCGCGTAAATAGGCGAACACGGCCAATTTGGCAACGCCGCGCTGGTTGCGTCGCTTGGCGAAGGCGATCTCGGGAATCGCCGCCGGCAGCGTCGCGGTCACGGCGATCTGCGGCACGTTCGTCGCGGGGATGCCGAACAACAGGTCGTGGTTGTCGGTGCCCACGGCGCCGGCGCGCGGCTCGATAATGTAGTCGGCTTCGTCGCGGCGCGTCTTCAATACGCAACCGCTGGCGAGCATGTGCTGCCGCATGCTGCCGATCAGGTAGCTCTTGTCGACCACCTCGGCCAGCCGCGCTTCTTCCACGTAAACCGATTGCCCGGCCAGCGGCGTGAAGTCGATCTGCTGCACGGCGCGGTCGATCGCGTCGGAGATCAGCAACTGCTCGGTCGCCGTGCGCGCCGTATTGGTGGTGCGCGTCGTCCCGCAGCCGACCGCGACGAGAAGGCCGAAGACCAACGGCGCAGCGAGCATGCCCGTTGCGTTGCCGTTCCACCGCGAGAGCAACCGATCCGACATGTTCCGCCAACGCAGGTCCAACAAACCCGGCGGACTCCTGGCGACCGCCCGGGGCGGCGGATTGTAGCAGGCTCGGCGGCACGTCCAAGGTCAGGCGCCAACGGACGCTAGCAACGGCAGCATTCGTCAGGTCGCCGGGGCCGCCTGACGATTCTGACGCCGCGAGCGCGGCTTAGCGTTCCAATCGTCCACGAACGCTCGCTGGGCCCACGCGTCCCAAGCCGCTATCAACTCGGCGACCAGTTCGGGGTGCTCCTCGGCAACATTGTTCAGTTCCGTCCGGTCGGCCTGCATGTCGTACAGTTCCCACGGACGGTTGTTGAGCGCCACCAGCTTCCACTGGCCGCGTCGCACGGCGCGATTGCCTTCGTGTTCGAAGAAAATGGGTTGCTCGCGCACCAACGCACGACCTTCCAGCGCCGGACGCAAGCTGACGCCCTCGGCCGGCAGGATTTGGTGGCCGTTGAACTCGCGGGGATATTGCGCTTCGCCCACGTCGACGACGGTCGCCATGACGTCGATCAAATGGGCCGGGGCGTCGCACAGCATGCCGCCGCTTGCGGGGCGAAAGGTCTCGACGTCGCCGGCAGGCGCCTTCAAGCCGGCCGGCCAGTGCGCGATGAGCGGCGTGGAAATGCCGCCTTCGTGGACGAAATGCTTGTAACGGCGAAAGGGCGTGTTGTTGAGCGTCGCCCAATTTTGCCCCAGAAACACGGTCGAAGTCGGCCCCCCCAACGGCGCGCCTTCCGTGCGTCCGCGCGGTCCCGACTCGGCGTTGCCGCCGTTGTCCGACAGGAACAGCACCAGCGTGTTGTCCAGTTGCCCGCGCTCGCGCAATCCGTCGATCAGTCGGCCCATGTTCTTGTCGACTTCGTCAATCATCGCCGCGTAGATCGCCATCATGTGATCGAAGCGATCGCGATTTTTCGCGTTGACGTTCTCCCAAGCCGGACACGCAGCGGGGCGCGGACTCAACGGCCAGGAGTCGTCAATCAAACCCATTTCGACCTGCCGCGCGCGACGCTGCTCGCGCAACACATCCCAGCCGACCTGATACTTGCCGCGGTACTTGGCGATCGTCTCCGCGGGCGCCATCAGCGGGAAATGCGGCGCACAATGCGCCAGGTACAAGAAGAACGGCTTGTCGGCGGCGATCGCTTCGTCGATGAACTTCAATCCGTAGGTGGTCCACAGGTCGGCGCCGTACCACTCGCCGAACTCCGGATCGTCGAGCGCGTGCTCCTGACCGTTGAGATAGAGCTTCTTCGCCGGGCCGGCCGGTTGATTGAAGAAATGAACGCCGCCGGCCGGCAGGTTGAGCGAGCGCTGAAAGCCGCGTTCCCAGGGGGGCGTGCCGTGTTGCTGCCCCAGGTGCCACTTCCCCGAAATGGCGGTCATGTAGCCCGCGGCGCCCAGGACCTCGCCCATGGTGACGGCACGCTCGGCCAGCTTGCCGGTGAGCCCCGTTGAGCCGGGTCGCACGGTGTTGTCGAGATGCCCCATGCCCGCCTGATGCGGGTAGAGCCCGGTGAGCAGCGAGGCGCGCGTGGGGCTGCAACGACCCGTATTGTAGAACTGCGTGAATCGCAACCCATCGGCTGCGAGCGCATCGAGGTGTGGCGTGGGAATCTCGCTGCCGTAACAGCCAATGTCCGACCAGCCCATGTCGTCGACCAGCACGACAACGATGTTCGGTCGCGCGGCGGCGGACGCCAAAGAAGCGTGTAAGAGAAAGCCAAGCGAGCCTATCGCCAACCAAACGATTCGTTGCATGTTCAAAGAATCCTCAAGAAAAGACCTCGGCGACGCAGGCTGTTGCATCCCCCCCAGGGTCCATCAAAGCACGTTTGCGCGCCGCCGGCAACTGGGGCGCCGGTGAGTGGCGAAAACGGTGAGACGAACGTGTGAGGTCGAGCCGATCAAGATCTCCGATCTGTTTCTCTTCGATCAGCGGGATTCGCAGTGTCCTCAATCCCTACCACGCCGGTTTGTCGAGGCGACGCATGAGAAACTCCCTTTTCAGGCCGTATGGCTCCCGCCTCGCCTGGGAGCTTGACGGTCAACGGGCTAGAATTGCTGCAGATCGATCCGAATGCCAAATCGCCCGCTTCGCCATCGCTTGTTCGGTGGTCCCTCAATGCACAAAGCCCCCTCTCCATTGCGCCGCGAATCGCCGCGTCGGTCGTTCGCGCCGTCGGCCCGGCTGGCGTCGCTGGGGGTGATGCTCGCGTTGGTGATCGCGGCGATGGGGTCGTTGCGGGAGCCGGAGACGGTTGCTCGACTCGGGCAGGTGTTTGGACTCAACCACGCAGCGCCCCAGGATGAAGCGAGCGGCGACAGTCGCGCCGCTGCAGCCCCGGCAGCGAATCTCAACGCCGCGCCCGCTGTCATCCTCAATGAGGCGTGGGACGACGTCAAAGACAACGCCCCGTTTCTGGATGACGAAACGGAAGCCTGGTTTCAGTTGATCGGCGCGGTGCAGGGACAATCCCCTGAGCAACTTGCCAAGGAATCGGTCGGCGGGGCGACCTACGCCCAGCTGCGCGGACAGCCGGACCTCTATCGCGGGCGCGTCGTCACGCTGCGCGGCACGATTCAGCAAGCCGTCGAAAAGCGGGCGCCCGCAAATGACCTGGGCGTCGAGCGGTACTACCAACTGGGACTCGCACCGGTTGGCGGCGGCGAGTGGCCGCTGCTGGTGTATGCGTTGGAATTGCCGGCAGGGTTTCCCACTGGCGAAAACCTGCGCGAACCAGCGACGATCCACGCGGCGTTCTTCAAGAACTGGGCGTACAGCTACGGCGACGGCGTGGGCCTCGCGCCGGTAAGCGTGACGTCGACCTTTGCGTGGACGCCGCACGCGACGACCAGCAACAAGGACAAGTCCGATACAGCCGTCGAGCCGCACAGTTCGCCGTGGCTCGCCGCCGGGTTAGCGGGCATTGTGGCGGCTGTTTGGATCGCGTGGATCGCCCGTCGCACGCGGCGACCGCCGCGATCGACGACAGCCGCCACATTGCCCGGCGCGGAATCTATCGACACGGTCGACGTGCGCGATCAATTGGCGCGGCTGGCCGCCGAGGACGAGCAGGCATGACGTCGTCGAAAAGCGGTATTTTGCGACATCAGCTTCTCGTTGCCGCAGCGGCGTGGCTTACGCTGCTCACGCCGGCCGCAAGAGCCGGGACCTTTGCCGAGTTCTTGACCGACGCTGGCGTGGAGCCGGCACAGCTTGCCGAATTGGCGGACGCCATCGACGCGGGGCGCGTCTTAACCGACCAAGAAGTCAACACGGCTCGCGAAGTCTTGACGCGACTGCGGCAACTGTCCGCCTCGGCAACCAATGAAAAGCTCGCCGCGCAGCAGGCCGCGCAAGCCGATGCGCCCGGTGCGTTGGTGCAAATCCGGGGCGATGTGGCGGCGATCCAGGCGTTAGCAACTCCGGAAGACGCCGAGGCAGCGATCGCGCAGTCTGCGGCGCGTCCCACTCACATTCTCACTGTGACCAGCCCTGAGGGCCCCTGGAAAGTGCTTATGGGCGAGATTCCCCGTGCGTGGCGCGGCGAGTCGATCTCGGCCGATGCGCCGGCGCCGATCGTCACCACCGCCGTGGTGCTGCGACCGCGCTCGACGGAAGGGCAGGAGGGGGTGGCGCTGGCCGCTCGAACGGCCTGGTATCCGCGCGAAGGCGTTCCGCCAGGGTGGCAATGGCTGGCCGCACATGGCTTCGACGTTGGCTTGCTCGATGAAGTGCGCCACAACGCCCCGTTCGTAAAGCCAAGCGTCAGCCGCGAGGGCGAGGCGTTTCACGAGTGCCTGCGCGCCGTCGCCGCAGGGACGCCTGTCGAGTTGGAACAAATGGCACGGGCCGAGGTGCTGCGCATTCGCGACGATCCAAAGTTTGCGGCGTCGCTCGTGCAAGAGTCGACGGATGAGCCCGCCGCGGAATTGGCGAAGACCGAACAACTTGTGCATGCGATGCAGGAGGCCGCGGCAGGCGGCACGACTTCTGTGGCGCCGATGTTCCTTCGCCCCCAGGAAACGGCCGGTCGATTCGTCCTGGTCGAGGGCGTGGTGCGCCGCGCCGTGCAAGTGCTGGAAGCCAACGGCGCCGAGGGCGAAGCGGCCGCGCGGGCAGACGCCAAAGCGGAGCCGCGAGTGAGTCACTACGAGCTTGAACTGTTCACCAACGACTCGCAGGATCTGCCGATCGTGTGCTGCGTGGCGCGGCTCCCCGACGGTTTCCCGCTGGGCGACTCGATTCGCGAATCGGCGCGGGTGGGGGGCGTGTTTTTCAAGCTGTGGTCGTACGGCGGCCGGCCCGACGAGGACGGCGTCTCGCATCGCACGCGCGGCCCCGTGGTGATGGCGGCCGCGCCGAC
>JAGQOU010000226.1 GCA_020427145.1 Planctomycetales bacterium
CGACCAGCGTCGCTTTCAACGTCGTGTGAAGAGCGCCGAGTTTCGCGATTTGAAATCCTTGGAGGACTTCGACTGGGGATTCAATCCACGCATCCAGCGCAGCCAAATGTACGACCTGGCCAGCGGTAGGTTCATCAAGCAGCGACGTGACGTGCTGCTGTGCTCGCCGCCAGGAACCGGAAAGAGTCATCTCGTGCAGGCGATTGGCTATCAGCTGATCAAGCTCCGGTATCTGGTCCTGTATCGTTCGATCTTCGATGTCGTGCGTGAATTCTTGCATGATGAAGCCATGGAGGGACATGATCGCGTCATGAATCGGTATCTGAAACCGGATCTGCTGATCATCGACGACTTCGGCATGAAGCAGTTACCCAAACGGAGCGGTGAATACCTGTTCGAGATCGTGATGCGCCGCTACGAGACCCGCTCGACCGTGATGACGTCGAATAGGCCTCTGGAAGATTGGGGCAAACTCCTGGGGGACGTCCCCAGCGCCACGGCGATCCTCGACCGGTTCCTCCACCATGCCGAGATCATCTCCATCACCGGCAAGAGCTATCGTCTGCGGAACAAGGCCGAGCCGGGCGTCGACGCCGATGTCGCAAAACCGGCCAACATGCACGCCGGCAAACCGAGCGGGAAACGAGCCGCCCAGACGCCGGCGCCCGAACCGATCGCAGAAGATGCCCAGGCTTCCGCTTGCCAATCGTAGCAATTCGGACGATTATCCAACCATCACCCCGGCCGGATTGGAAATGCACGGTGACTCGGGCGCCGAGTTGCTGGTCAACGTGATCGGCACGGCCTAGGAACGGCACAGCCTCTTGGTCACGACCAATCTATCGTTTGAAAACTGGACCGAAGTCTTGGGGTGCGAGCGGCTCACCGGCGCCGCATGAGACCGGTTGACACACCGCTGCCACATCCTCGAAACCAAAGGCGAGAGCGATCGACTCCAGGACGCCCGTCGGCGCCGTCGAACTCACGACAAGGAGGTGGCGGCAACGGCCTCACGCGGGACGGCCTGAATCATTCCCGCACTTAACCCCGCGCGACACGATTCGGGCGCCGGGCGCTACGTTTTTGGAATGGCGGTCACAGGTGGAGCGGATCGAACGTCCTAGAGTAGGCCAAGTGATCAAAGTATGACTCAGCCACTGATATTGTTGCTGCGCGCCTATTGCTACCGTTTTTCAACCGATCCGCCATCGGCGATCGATCCCATGAGATTGAACGTCGTGGCGTCGACATCGTAGGTAATCGTAGCCACCGACCCGTCGCACATTACGAACTGACAGCCCGCTGGATGAGCGCTGCCGAAGAGCGACACTTCTTGGTCGCCGGGAAGGAAATCTCCTTCTTGTGAATCCGAATAGGGGGGGTGCTCCGTCCAGCGATTCACGTCAAAATCGAATCCCATGTCCCATCCCTGGTCGTTGCCAATATTGCCGCCCGTGTCGTACGCTCCATTGGGAATGAGTTTCTCGCCCGCGAAAATCGTGTGGGACGTCCCGTCGGTGATCTGTGCAATGCGAGTTTCGCTCAGCGCCAACACCACGCCGTTGCCTCCGCGGATCGCCGTCCGTCCTGGGAGTTCGTAGGGAAGACAGAAGGCGGTGTAAGAAGTGGTGAATTTGGAAGGATTCTGCATCTTGTTGCCGTCCAGCGGCGGGCCGCCGTAAATCGGGTTCGGCCAAAGACTTCCTGAACAGGCTGCGTAGTCGTTGCGTCCCACGTCTGTGGGACGATTGGCGTTGTAAAAATCGCTGGGATTGGAGAAAGGATACAAATCGGCGCCGCGACGCGAAGGACAGATGAACAGACCGATCGGCGTGCTGAGGCGTTGCAACGCCCCAGTGCGTTGCGCCGCGGTGACGACGTCAGGATCGCCGTCCGATCCAAGCTCCCAGAGAGCACTCTGCTCGGTATATGCCAAAATGCAATAATACCAACCGCTCGGCTGGTTCTTGCCGAAGCCTCGATCGGGATCGCCGGCGTATTGCCATCCCCAGCCGCCGGTCGGGAAGTGCTTGATCGTGCTCTCAATATTCAGCGCCGCAAGGCCCATCTGCTTCAGCTTGTTCTTGCACTCGGCGCGCCGCGCCGCTTCACGGGCTGCTTGCACGGCAGGCAGGAGCAAAGCGATCAGAATGCCGACGATGGCGATCACGACCAAAAGCTCGACCAACGTGAACGCAGTCGCCTTGCCGCGACGTCTTACTTGGAAATCCATCCGTCGATCCTGTCGTTGGTCGAGGTACTAGCGAGGTGTCAATTGACGCTACGGGTCTTGCACCCGAAGCGGGTGCAAGACCGTTGCGCGAGTCGCGGCTGCGCGCTGCCATGCGAGGCGACGCAGCGCAGAAGCCGGTGTGAACTAACTGGTGACGGCAAAACGGCGCCACCGACGCGTCATTGCCGCTCCGAGGCATGCCAAAGCCGCCAAAGCCGTAGCTGTCGGTTCGGGGACCGCGCCAATCAACGCGCCGTTGACGTAGCTGATTGTGCCGATCTTGAGTTCGCCGTCGGAACGGTAGACAAACGATAAGTCCTCGGCCCCGCCAGCTCCGCCGGCGTAGGCGTCTCCCAGTGACAAAACGGCCGCGGGAATCACAGACGATTGGCCTGTCAGGAAGTACTCGGCAACTTCCCCGGGGCTCGGATTGGCGCCTTCTTCCCAGCCGTTGCCTGAACCGTTTCCGGATTCAAACCCGGCAAGATTCTGATCCGCAAGGCTGTCCCAACCTCCGACTCCTCCGCCTGAACCGCCAAAGTTGGATTGCCAGTCGGCCAAGTCGCCGGCATCGAGCGTCGGGAACTGCCGCTGCCAGGTGAGGAAATCGCCGCCGTCGACGTCGCCGTTGGCGTCGAAGTCGCCCGGCAAGGCGCCGACGTTGAGCATGTTCGAGTTGCTCTCGATCGAGTAACCGCTGATATTGATCGCCGTGCCGGTGGTATTGCGAATGCTGATCTCGCCGGTCGACTTGTCGACAAGGAGATTCAGCGTCGGCGAAAACACCAGGTCGGGTTCATCGGTGATAATGAAGTTGTCCACCTTAAAGAACTCGCCCCCGCCCGCCGACTGCAATCGCACCGACTGCCACGGCTGCGTAACCGGGGAGTTTTGGATCGTCGTCGTATGGGTCGGGAAGTCGGGATCCCCGCTATCAATCCACAAGCTGTACGAGTCGTCGTACGGCGACGTGAAATCATCGTCGAAATCGATCTCAACGATCATTCGATGGAAGGCGTTGTCGATCGCGATGCCTTCGCCGCCGGTCGCGGGCAGCGTTCCTCCTTGCTTCATATCGAGGCCGTAGGCGCTGTATTGCCCGGGATCGCCGACGAAGAGCGTTTCGTTGCCCTGATTGTTCTCGTCAGGTCCCGTAAAGAACGCCAGTCCGCCCCATTGATTGCCGGCGGTAAACTGAATGCTGAAAGCGATATAGATCTTGTCGTACAGGTAGGGCTCGACGGGCGTGGCAAACGCGCGGAACTTGGCGTTGGCGAACTGCGTGTCCGCGACGCCGCCCGTGACGTTGCCCCACGTGTCGCCGGCGGCCCATCCCGTGCCGGAACCTTCCGCGCTGAAATCATCCTGGGCAAACACGGTCGCGTGAGCGGCGTGATCGGTCCCAAGGGCCAGGACAGCCGAAGCGACCAGCACGCTCAGAGCCACCTTGATCGGTCGACGTCTCCGCGCGACGAGTGCCAGACCTCCGCAGAACACTAGCGCCAGGGCGCTTGGTTCAGGCACGCCCTGGACCATCGCGACGAAAGCCCCTGTGCCGTTGGCCAAGTCGTAGGCATCGGCAAACAGGTCGAAATCGGCGAGAGTGTGGTCGAAATCGCCGTCGAGGTCGCCGAGGCGGTAGGCGGCGACCGCCGTGAGCGTGCCGTCGACTGCGCCCTGGCCCGACTTGAACAAAGTCCAGTCGGCCGCATTGACGTTGCCGTCGCCGTTGAGGTCGCCAAAAGCGGGACCTGCACCGGTGTAAACGACGTTCGCCGCCAGCATGAGCGGCGTCCCGCCGTCGTCGACCGTGACCGTCGCATAGAGATCCTCAAACGGCGAGCGAGCCCACACGCCGCCCAGATTCACGGCCGTGGCGCCAATCGTTCCTCCATCGCCTGGCGAGACGCTGAAAGTAAACTCGGCGAGATTCGTCGTCACGTCGGGGTCGGTCGACAGAATGGTCCAGGCGTCGTTCGCATCGACCGAGCCGTTGCCGCCGTTGCCGGGACTGTCGTAATTGCCGGTGATCGGAGTCCAGTCGGCCGGCTCCAGGCTTCCCGCGGCCGACACGATTGAATAGCCCACGACGTTCGTCAGCGGCGTGGCGCTGCTCAAAGTCACGTTTCCCGTGGATCGATCAACCGTCATGGTCAGCGTCGACGGAACCAGCCCCACCTCCTCGGGCGTCGTGGCAATCACGAGATTGTCATAGTTGTCGGTGACGGGGTCGGCGCTCGCCATTCGGAGAGTTCCCCACGGACCGGTGATCGGCCCTCCGCCCACGATGGTACTCGTCACGCTGGGAGCGCTGAGATTGACGTTGTCGACCCAGAACGAGTAGACGTCGTCGGCGCCCGTGGTATCGATCCGAGCGATCAAGGTATGGAACTGATCGTCGATCTGCACAGGGCTGGCGACTTCGATGCCATCCTGTTTCAAGTCCATCCCGTAATAATCCGGTCCCGCTGGATTTCCAAGGAAAAAAGTTTCCGTTCCTGCCGCTGCTTCGGTTCCCGTGAAGAACGCGAGCCCCCCCCAATCGCTGCCGTTGCCAGGGGCGATCTGGGCGTAGTCCACCTTGATGTAGGTGACGCCGTTGGAAGCGTCGATAGGAATCGCAAAGTCGCGGAAGCTCTGCACGTTCAACGCGCCGGTGGGATTGCTCGAGACAACGCCGCCGCCGAGTCCTTCCCACTCGTTGCCAGCCATCCAGCCGACGCCAGAACCAGCGGCGCTGAAATCGTCGGAGGCCAGGACCGTGGCGTTCACTTCATCGGCCCCGATTCCGCCGCACATCGCGATCAACACAAAGCTTAAGACGCGTCGAAGCATAGTCATTCCGTCAATCCTCTTAGTTTGGCTCTCAAGAGCGTGCATGCATCAAGTCGACCATCACCTGACCAGATCTCATCGAACGCGCGTACTCCCCGACGACGCGACGCAGATAAAACGCATTTTCCATTGATCATTTAGCAATTGAATTGGTTGCCGGCGGCGTCCTCGGAGCGTGCCCGGCGCCGACTCGCGGACGCCGCCAATTGTCTCGGGGGCGCCCTGCAACCAAGGCTTCGGCTTGCTCTCACTCCTGGGGAATCCGCTGACGAGCATCGCTTCACCGTGCAGGCTCGACTTGCTCAGCCGCAGACGAGTTGCCCGCCATGCATCGCAAGCGGACGTGTCACGCCCGCGCGGCGAATCGAGCGCACGATAAGTTCAGGAGCCCCCAGAATCAGCTGGGCGCCCGCTCCTTGCCAGGAAGCGCACAAGTTGATGCAGACAATCGACGCGACACGCCGTCCAAAATCCGGAACCTCGCCGTGCGAGCCGCAACAACGTGCAGGCCTCCTGCCCCGGAGGTCCGCCAAACACTCTCTGCGCATGCAAGCTTCGACCAACGAGACAAGAATCAATTCATCAGGCGAAAAGATCGATGCCGTTTCGACGCCTCCTCCAATCACAGTGCCTTGCCGTCGCATTCGGCCCGAATTCGCAGCGATTTCGCCTTGTTTTTGGGCATGTCGCTTTCAAGCCGTTGCGTACGTTCTTCGTGTGACGGCAGTCGACCGACATCCGCCCGTGGATTTATCCGTACCTTGCGGCCTGACTGTGACGCTCAATTTCTGGAATTTTTCAAAAAAGGAGCGCAAGCATGACGACGCGGCGATCGCCGCATGCAATTGAACGGCGTGAATTTGAATCGACGAGTACGTTCCCAAGCGACAAAGATCGCACCCAGCGCACAAATCTTTTCGTCAAGTTCGAAGGCTTCTGCGGCATGCGACGCGGTCGGCCACCTTCGCGGGACGCCCAGGGCGGAGCGCCGACGAGAATCTCAAAAAAATCCAGAACCGTGTTGACTATCCGCCCCATGGCGTTCCTATGATGTGAATGGGCGTTTGCCAGCTTGCGCATCGGCGCTCCTGACGATGTCTCGCTTCTTCACGGCGTGCGCAGCCCCTTGCGCCATTCCGCATGACTGCACCGTCACAACAACCGCCTTCGTCCTTGTTCGTGCAATTGTTTGCCAAGCATCAATGCGCACTGAACTCGTTCATCGGCTCGCTGGTGCCGACGCGGGCGGACGTTGACGACGTCATGCAGGAGACGAGCCTCGCTCTCTGGAAGAAGTGGAACGACTTCGACGTCAGTCGCGATTTCTTTCGCTGGGCCTGCGGCATCGCTCATATCGAGGTCCTGCGACACCGCCGCAAGACGGCGACAGATCGACTCTGGCTCTGCGAAGAACTGATCGAGCTGCTGTCCGTCGAAATGCTTGAAAGAACCGAGTTGTTCGACATGCGGCGAGACGCTCTGGAGAGTTGCGTCAAGAAGCTTAGCACCGAGGATCGCGCCGTCGTCGAACTTCGATATCAGGCCGGCATGACCGTCAGGAAAATGGCCGACGCTCTCGGCCACACGCCTCGTACAATCCATCGCACGATGGCCCGCATTCGTCGCTTGTTGCATACATGCATTACCGCGACGATTCGAGAGGGCCGAGGAATTCGCAGTTAGTCGAAAGCGCTAAAGACAATGACGCCTGGCAAGGACAATCACAAAGCGTTGGCTGAAATCCAGGCGCTGGCGAACCAGTGGCTGGAGGGCGTCATTTCGGCGGAGGGCCGAAACCGGTTCAACGAACTGCTGTTTCAGAGCCGTGAAGGGCGCGATCTGTTTCTGGAGCTCGCTCAGATGGACGCGGGACTCCATTGGATGTTCGCTTCGCGGGAAAAAGTCGCGGCGCTGCTCAACGCGGAACGGGAAGGAGAAACCCGCCCGGCCGCAATCATCGCCCAGCAACGGCTCGGATTGGGCGACGACCAGTGCTTCGTGCGCGGATTCCAGCGCTGCGCACAGAGCGAGGCGCATCTGCAGGCGTGGCTGCAAATCTATCCGCGGATTCGCGCCGCGGCGATCCTGTCCCGCGACAACGCCGCCGACCCCGAGGAAGTCGTTGGCCGCATCATCGACGCGTTTTTTAACGACTACGCGCCGGGCGGCGACGTGAATGCCGTCTGGAGGCTGGCGTCGCGCAGCACAGCGAGCGTGATCGGCGATGGCCACGCCAAGTCGTTGGGAAGCGACCTTGCTCAAACGGTCTGCCAAGTCGCATTTCGCGGCCCGCAGTGCGCTGCCGATCTCGACACGGTCGCTATCTACGAGGTTTTGGACGAGTACGTTCCGCACTCCTACTCCGCCGAGACGTTGAGGCTGTTGTGCCTACGGTATTTGCATGGCCTGACGCCGCAGAAGATTGCGTTGCATCTGGGACGATCGGCGCAAGAAATTCGCTTGCAGCTTGCGAAGCCTCGCCTCGATCTCGTCCAGCGTTGCCTCGGCGTCTCCGGCGGCGACAACGTCAGACGATACGGGAACGCACTGGGCTATTTGGATCTTGTCATCGACGGCCATGCTCCATCCACCGCGGTTGAGCAGGAACTGAAGCAGTGGATCAAGGACGATCAACGTCACGCTTCCGTCGCAATACTCGTGGCAATCGTTCACGACTTTCTTGAACGACAGTTTTCTGCGGTCCGGCTGCTGGACGAATTGAGCGTTCGTCACGACAAATCGTATCTCAAGGCAATTGAGCAGTCGCTGAAAGAAATCGAGGTATTCGCGGCGCCGCTTACGAAGCACGACGAAGCCCCGCCGGTCGCGAGCGCCGCGTCGACTTTCTCCGGTAAGACGGCGGCGATGCTCAGTTTGGCGGCAAGCGTCCTCATCGCGGTGGGCGTCGGCGTCTGGAGTAGCGGGTCGCCAAACGCTCCGACCGCGAAGCCGCCGGAGACTGCTCCCTTGGCGAGCAACGACGCCCCTCCGGTGGCGGAGGTCGCACAAGCCGATCCGCCGCTTCCTCCGGTCGTCGGCGTCGTCTCGGAAACGCTAGGGCTTACAAGCGAGGATGCGGAACGGATCTCGATCGGGACGCTCCTTCGCAGGAATGACGCAATCGCGTTCCGGCAGGGACTCGTCCAGATGTCGACGACGACTGGCAGCACGTTGGTGCTGCAAGGTCCGGTCGACGCGGCGATGGATAAGGCGAACTCGATCTCGCTGCATCGAGGCAAACTGACCGGCCTGAACGCCAATCGGGGCGAGCCGCTCATTATTCAGACGCCAACATCGCGCGTGGTCGACCTCGGGACGGAATTCGGAGTCGGCGTCGCAGAAAACAACGAGACCTCCGTCTCGGTTTACGAAGGAGAAGTGGAGTTTGAAATCGTGCCGCCGTCTGCGCAAGACCCCGTCGGCGCGTCGCTCCGGCTGGAGGCCGGCTGGGAAGCGAGTCTCAGCGACCAAGGCGCCTTGCCCGACAAGGCGTCGCCGCTGACGCACGACCGAGAATTCGTCCGGGTCGACGAGGTTCAGCTTCGCAAGGACGCCGGCGCTGGCGTTGATGCGGCGCGCAAGGCGATCGATTTTTTTGAATTACTGCGCACAAACGGTCTGATCGCCTATCAGGGCTTCGACGCTCTTGGGAACGGGGATGAGGTCTCGGTCGGGTTTCGCGAGCCTGCAATCCGACAACTTCACGACGCGGACGTCGCCACGGGGACCTCGCAAACTCCCGCAGCGCGGGCGTTGTCGGGATCGCTCAAAGCCATCAGCGGCGTCAGCTACTACCTCGACTTGGACACGAGCGCCCGATCGTACCTCGCCAAAGCAGGCTTGGTCGACGAAAACGGCGTCATTGGGCGCAGGCCTGGGGATGTGTGGCTCGCCTGGCGCACGCAATCTGTTGGTGCGCCCGCTGGCGATTTCTCTTGGGCGGGCCTCTCGCTGATGTTCGGAGACAACCGTTCAGAGAACGAGCCGCTGTTTGTCGGTCTGCCAGTCAACTGTCCCTCCTACGGAATGCATATCTACCCCGGCGGGGGCGCACCGCTCGACCAGAAAATCTTGTTGGATCAAGATCCCGTGACCGACGGCGATCAGGCCTTCGCGCCCGATGATCGCGACCATCAGTGGGTGCTCCATTTGCAGATGGACGGAACCAACGCCATCGCGTCCGTCTGGTGCGACGTGGACCCCAGCCGGGTTGCCGAAACACCGCCGCAGGCGACGAGTCAAGTCGCAGACTTGAAGTTCGATCGGTTCCGATTCGAGGTCATGTCCGGCGACAAGGAAGGGGCTTGGCTCTTGGATGACATCGTCATCGCGTTGAGTCCTGAGGCCGTCGCAGAGGCGATTGACCGACTCGGTTCGTCGCGCTAGGACGCGTATCCCGAACTCGTGTTGTCGCACGAGGCCAGCCGGCAACGAGGCGGGGGCGACGCCGCTTTGCTGCGTTTTTCGCTGCATCAGGGTCGAACCGTCGCTAGCAAAGACCTCCGTAGTGCAGATTGTGGCGCTCCGATGGCCTCCGCCAAGCCGCTCATTCGAACTTGGCACGCCTGATCGGCCTTCCCATGACGCGCCGGTCTCAACGGCAAGGGCTCGGATCTTGCTTGCAGAATTCGTGGGCGCAGGTTGGCGCGCTCACGCCCTGGTATGCGCTCCCGCTAAAAAACCTCCCGGGTTTTTCTGTTTTCCACGTCACTCATTGCGATCTCGATGCGGATACAGAATGCGGGCGTGCGCCTTATGGTTTCCCGGAGCGTGGCTGGTCTCGGATTCATCGCCGATTCGACCATTCCCGCGAGACCGTTTGCGGCTCGCTCCTGACTTTCACCTCTGCACCATTGTTGCCGGTTGCACCGCAGTCTCTCTTCCTTGCATTTCTTATCGGAGATCTGACTAATGAGAACCTTGACACGCACCCTCTCCCTTGCGCTCGTTCTTGGCCTCGGCCTTGGCGGGCGGGCCGCGGCCGAAATCATCGGCGCCGACGACTTTAGCGAAACGGACGGCTCCGCGCTTGGCGGCAAGGCCGCCGACGTGGGCGGAACCTGGTCCAGCAACGGCCAAATCAACGGCGGCGCTTTCGATACCGCCCAGTTTGGCGGCGCACACGACGGAAGCTTCGTTGGCTTCACGCGCGCTTTAGGCGCGGGCGAGACTCTCATCATGACGTTCGAAACGTTCGATACCGGCGGGACAATGTTCCAGCCGAACAACAACTATGCGGGCATCTCGCTGTACCTGGACAATGACGAGAAGTTCTTCGTCGGCGATCCTGCCGGCGGGGCTGATGCGGCGGGCACGGGTTGGACGGCCGATGGATTCGCAGGCGGCAGTGGCGCCGTGATTTCCACGATCAACGCGGAGGCAGTCACAGGCGTGTTCACCTACAACTTCGACAGCGGCAACGCGTCGCTCACTCTCAATGACGGCGCCAGTTCGGAGACCGTGTACCGCACCTACGATCCCGGCGTGGCGGTCAACCGGCTTCGCATCCAGGCTGGCGACGGCCTGGCGGAGATTAACGTGAGTTCGTTCGAGGTCTCCGCCGTACCCGAGCCTGCATCTGCCGGCCTGATGGCGCTCGCCCTGGCCGGTCTCGCAATGCAAGTGAGGAAGCGTTTGGCGTAGCTATTTGCCGAGTTGAGACGGAGCCTCGCCTGCTTCACCGAAGCAGGCGAGGCCTGTCCAATTTGTGATCTGCGTCAACGAACGGTCCGTTTCCGCCGAGGGTTTCGCCCTTGGCAACGGCGGCAAGCGGTTGTCCGAAGCAACACGAACAGGCTTCGGATTCCCGAACGAATCAAGACGCCTCCTGCGTTGCACGGAACGCAGGGGCCATAGCAACCGGGGAAGAGGCGCCCCAGGTAGAACGAGAACGATCGGCGACTGGCGGACGCGCTTTCTCTTGCGCTGAGGTTGCTCGCCATCGCGGACCGGCGCGTCGATCCTTCGCACCAGGGGAATCTTAAAGAACCATGGCAAATTGGCGCCATCTGCTGCTCTTGTCGCTGGCCTTCTGGAGCGCCGGGGGCGCTGCTTCCTTGGCAGCCGTCTTCCCGGGGCGCACCGTCACCACGTCGAAGGGCAATCAGCGCGGGTTGTACATGGCGATTCGTCCCGACACCTCGCCGGTGCTTTCCCAGTCCACGATCGACGCCATCCGCGCCAGCGAAACCGAGACTCGCACCTTCTACGCCGAGGCCTCAGGCGGCCAAATTGACATGCAGTACGTTGACATCGTCGACGTGCCGCTTTCCTTGGTCTCCGACAGTCGGGACGGCCAACTTCATCGACCGGACGATTGGTGGGGCGTCGCCGAAAACTACGTCCGCACGACACTGGGCGTCGACCCCGAGTCCTACGATCTCAATCTGTTCGACGTCAGCGCCACGCCGCGCGACGTCGGCCAAGGGTGGGACGGCTTGGCGACCTTTCCCGGCAACAATCTGGCGATGCAGATCGCTCCTGGAGCCGGATGGGGGCAGCTTGTCGTCGACCACGAGTTGGGACATCGCGTCGGGGCGCCGCACTCCAGCGCCTGGAGACTCAGCGACAACGACAGCTTCAATCCCTACGTGTGGGACGAGAAGAATGACGCCTATGTTCCGTATTCGCCAACTCTTCACGGCCTGCAACCTGTCGCTTACGGAGTGGAACTCGACGAATACGGCGACCCGTTGAGCGTCATGGGAAACATCTCGCGTGAGACGTTCAGCGTTCATCAGAAACGCGTCAACATGGGGTGGCTCAGCAGCGGTCAGGTCCCCGACCTCGACGCCACGGGCGACGGCGTCTATCGGGTGTATGCCCACGACGAATTGCAGGCGACGATGAGTTCGCAAGGGAACGTCATGGGGGTGGTCGACGGCTACGACCCCAACGCCTATTACGGGCTGACGTTTCGCCGCGACGACGAGGTTTTCAACAAGTCCGCCGGCGTCTTTGAGACCCGCCCCGATACGTTCACGCTGGAGTTTCGGTCGCAGCAGGACGGAGTGTTTCTCTATCTCAATGACGGATTGTTGGACCTCGATCTCGCTGGCGGAAACGACCGCAATCACCTCGAGCGGTCGCTGCACGTCGGCGATCGTTTCGAGGACGTTTTCGTCAATCCGTCGTATTTTGTCGGAACGGGCGAGCACGACGAATGGGCCGGGCTCGCCGCGCCGGCGCCGACGCCCGACAACGAGTTGCGACCCGAGTGGTTTGAGTTTCGATTGCTCGCTTCCGGCAGCGACGCGATCGGCAGCTTCGTCGAAGTGGCCGTGGAGAAGATCGCCTACGTGCCGCCGGGCGACCTGAATGACGATGGATTCTTCAACGCGTTGGACGTCGACAGGTTCGTCGAGAATTGGCTGGCAGACACGAGCGATCTGAACAGCGTCGCCCAGCACATGGCCGGCGATCTCGACAACAACGGACGCGTCGACCTTTCCGACGCCTTCCTCCTCCGCAGCATCCTGATCGAACAGAGCGGTTCGGCGTTTGAATTGACGAGTTACGTCCCGGAGCCAGGAACCGCGCAGTTGCTGGGCGTCGTGGGCGTCTGGGCCGCGGTCTTTTGGCGACGCGGCGATCACGCCGCGCGGTTGCGTCGTTGGAATAACGCGTTTGGTCGCGTCTTTCCTAGCCGCCGACGGCGCCAGACGCCGTGGGGCGCCATGGCTTCCCTGAAACACAGATCGTGGCGCAGCCCTTGCTGAGTGGAATGTCAAAGCACCGCCGTTTTACTTTCGAGACTCTCGAAGCTCGTTTGGCCTTGTCGGCTCAACCCATCATCTCGGAGTTTATGGCCGCCAACGACTCCGTCCTGTTGGACGGCAACGGCGCCGCGAGCGATTGGATTGAACTGCTCAACAACGGCGACCAAGCGGTCGACTTGGCCGGGTACGCCTTGACCGACGATCCCGACGAACTGGAAAAGTGGTCGTTTCCGAGCACGACGCTCGCCCCGGGAGAATTCCTGGTCGTGTTCGCCTCCGGCAACGGCGTCGCCGACGCTGGGGGCAACCTGCATACGAATTTCGCTTTGGCGGCGGGCGGAGAGTATCTGGCGCTGGTCAGTCCCAGCGGGACGATCCTGTCGCAGTTCGGCTCCAGCGTACAGGACTACCCGCCGCAGACGGAGGACGTGTCGTACGGCCTGGCGTTTGATTCGATCCCCAGCGACGCCATCGGCCCGGACAGCGACATGCATTTCTTGGTCCCGGCCAATGCCGCGGTTGACGCCACGTGGACGAGTCCCTCGTTCAACGATTCATCGTGGACGCCGGGGTTAGCCAGTCTTGGCTACGAAACGTCTCCAGCCGACTACGCGTCGCTGATTCAAACGACGGTTCCTGCGGGCACGACGTCCGTCTATCTGCGGATTCCGTTCGATGTTTCCTCGGCAGCAGTGACGCTGGACTCGCTGCAACTGAAATACGACGACGGATTCGTCGCCTATCTCAATGGCACTCAGATTGCCCGAGAAAACGCCCCGGGGATCCTCGGCTTCGACTCGCTCGCGACGAACGACCATCCGGATGCTCAGGCGGTCCAATACGAGACGTATGATGTGCGCGAGTACTCCAACTTGCTCCATCCTGGCGAGAATGTGCTGGCCATCCACGTCTTGAACGTTGGCGCCGCCAGTTCGGATCTGCTGGTCGTCCCGAAACTCACCCTGGGAGCGTCAGCTTTGATCGAGCCTGTTGTCGAGGGTTTCATGGTTTTGCCGACGCCGGGCGCGCCGAACACAAACTTGCGCGCCAACTCTGTGCAGATGTCGCACGCTGGGGGAACCTTTGCCGCGCCGTTCCAACTCGTGCTTGCCACGGACGACGCCGCAGAGGTGATACGCTACACGACCGATGGATCAATCCCGGGGCCAAGCTCGTTGCCGTACACGGGGCCGCTCACCATCAGTACGTCGATCCGGATTCGCGCCCGCGCTTTCGGCCCCATCGGACAGGTTGGCAACGTGACCAGTGCGGCGTTCACGCGGACCAACTCGACGACGAACAGCTTCACGTCCGATTTGCCCGTCGTCGTCCTGGAAAACTACGGGCAGGGCACGCCCGGCTCGGACTTTGAAGACGCCTGGTTTTCGCTGTACGACGTGGACGAAGTTTCTGGTCGCAGTAGTCTGAGCGCTGGCGCGGACTTCACCTCGTTGATTGGACAGCACGTACGCGGATCCAGCACGGCCGGACAACCCAAAACAAATCTGCGGATCGAACTGCGCGACGACAACGGCGACGACCAGGGCGCCGCGCTGTTGGGCATGCCGTCGGAGTCCGATTGGATTCTCTACGCTCCGTACAATTTCGACCGGGCGATGATTCGCAATTCGGTCTTGTACGACTTCTCTCGTCAGATGGGCGACTATGCCGCGCGCACCAGGTTCGTGGAAGTTTACGCCAACTTCAACGACGACGTTCTGAACGGCGACGACTACATGGGCGTCTACGTGCTCATGGAGAACATTAAGATCGACGACAATCGCGTCGACATTTCGGAACTCAATCCCACCCAGAATGGCGAGCCGGACGTGACCGGCGGCTACATCCTCAAGATCGATCGTCCAGACGACGTGCGCGGTTCAAGTTGGACGACCAGCCGCGGCATTCCCTCCGAGGGGCTCGCTGCCATCGTCCATGTCGAACCGGAAATCGCCGATCTGACGATCGCCCAACGCGATTACATTCGCGGGTACGTGCAGGACTTTGAAGATGCGTTGTTCGGCCCGGATTCGGCCGATCCGCTCCTCGGCTACGAAGCGTATCTCGACGTTCTCCCGACCATTGACCATCACCTGATGCAAGTCTTCAGCAAGAATCCCGATGGCTTGCGGCTCAGCACCTATCTCGTGAAGGACCGCAACGGCAAGCTGGCGTTCGGTCCTATCTGGGACTTTGACCGCGCCGCCGGCGCCGACGACGACAGTCGCGCCGCCGATCCGGTCGGTTGGAATACCGTGGAGTTCGATTGGTTCGGGACTGATTGGTGGGGGCCGCTGTTCGATGATCCCGATTTCACGCAACGCTGGGTCGACCGGTGGCAGG
Organism: Planctomycetales bacterium; assembly: GCA_020427145.1. Classification (GTDB taxonomy): domain Bacteria; phylum Planctomycetota; class Planctomycetia; order Pirellulales; family Lacipirellulaceae. The sequence continues at coordinate 15,130 of JAGQOU010000226.1, forward strand.
AGTTGCGCAGCGGAGTGCTGAGCGACGCCAACATCCAAGCGACAATCGACGTCCAAGCGAATCAGCTGACTGAAGCGCAAGCACGCAACTTCGCCAAGTGGCCCAGCGTCGCTCCCAACGGGGGGCCCTACGCGCAGCCCGGCTTGTCGGGTTGGCAAGCGGAAATCAGCCAACTCGCCGGCTGGTTCCTTGCTCGGGCTCAATGGATGGACGCCCAGATGCTGGCGGCGCCCGGACTGTCCCCTGCGGCGGGCAACGTGTCGGCCGGCACGCTGGTGACTCTGTCGTCCAATCAACCAGGGGCCCAGATCTACTACACGCTCGATGGCAGTGATCCCCGCGGCGAAGGCGGCGCACTCGCCCCCTCGGCAATGCTCTACACGGGGTCGTTCGCCATCGCGCAATCGACGCAGATCGTCGCGCGAGCCGTCGACTTCGCTTCGGCCAGCAGCTACGTGCAGAGCAATCCCTGGAGCGGGAAGGCGACCGCGTTGTACTCCGTAGAAACGCCTGCCGACGCTTCAAATCTGCGCATCACGGAACTGCACTACCACCCCGCCGATCCCACGTCGGCGGAGTTGTCGCTTGTCCCTGGCGTCAGCGACAGCGACTTCGAATTCGTGGAGCTCTCCAACATCAGTGCCAGCGCGGTCAGCTTGAATGGCGTGAAATTTACGGAGGGGATTGCGTTTGATTTCACCGGCAGTGCGATCACCTCCCTGCAACCGGGCAAGACGGTGCTTGTGGTCAGCAATCTTGCAGCGTTTGAAGCCCGTTATGGGACGAACCTGCCAGTCGCCGGCGCGTATTCGGGGCAGCTCAGCAACGGCGGCGAGGAAATCGAGCTCGTCAACGCCGCCGATCAAGCGATCTTCGAGTTGTCGTACGACGACCAAGCGCCTTGGCCCGCCACGCCAGACGGTGGGGGCCCCTCGTTGGAGGTCATCGACGTCCACGGCAACGTCAACTCGGCCGCCAATTGGCAAGCAAGCCAAGCGATCGGCGGCACGCCTGGCGCCCTGCCGAGGCTGCCCGGCGATTTCAACGATGATTCGTCCGTCGACGGCGCTGACTTCCTCGCCTGGCAGCGGGGTTTTGGCGGGCTCTATGGAAGCTCCGACCTCGTCGACTGGCAGGAGAACTTTGGAACTTCTTCCGCCCCCACGACACAATCCGTCGTCGCCTTGGCGATTGCTGGCGAGTCTCACGATTACGTGGCGCTTGCCGCGTCGACGCTCGCAAATCCGCCGGCGGAATCATCGAACGACGCGCCGAGTCGAAACACGCAGGCAGCGGAGGTCTTCCGCGGCCGGTCGTTCGAACCGTCCGAGGGGCGGCAACATGCGCGGCGCCTTTCCCACCCGTCGCATCGCGAGGCGATCCCGCCTCGGCAGGCGTCGAGAGACCTGCGGCATAGCGCAATCGATCTTGTGCTCGGCGAATGGCAAGCAGAAGAAGTGCTGACCAACGCATTGATTTCAAAAAGCCTTCGGTAGTGTCTTGAGTCGTGAAAGCGGCGATCCAAGATGACCTCGACGAACACAACCAATACCCCAAACCTTTCGTGTCAACCGCCGACGCCGACAATGTCCTCCGCCGCGTCGCCGGCGTTTGTGAGCGAATTCACGACTCAAAACGCCAGGTCAGAACACGGATTTACACGGATTTCTTCGTGCAAAGTTGCTACCCGTCGCCTGCTAGCGCGTGGTCAACAAGCGGCTGCCAAGGGGAGTGCAGTTTCATCAGGGAAAACAGTGCAATCCATGGCTTTTTTTGGATTTCAAAATAATGCTGTAGTATTGGGCGCGTCCTTCAACCGCCGCAGCACGTGTAACATACTGTGAGAACTGTGAGAAAATGGTTGTCGAATTTCATGGGAAATGACGAGAAGGATCAGCAGCAAATCGTGGAATTCCAGAGGTCGGCAGTTTTCAGGTTTTGTGCTCCCGGTGCACCTGTTGGCCGATTTCCTGGTCGCCATAGCGCTGCCTGCGCAAACGTCGCCAGGGAGCGTCTTCAACGGGAGCGACCACGGAAAGGATAGCCTGCAAGCCGGGTCTACCTCGCCCGCCGAAGGCAGGACATCCGTCAAGAAGGCGGACCAGCGCAGGACCGCGCGAGCGTCAAGTCGCGGCAATCCGATCCGGCCGCCTGGCAGTCGGCGGAGGTCCTCCACCACGCGGAAATCGCCACGTCGATCAGCGCCTGGGCCGACCGCAACGTCGGTCTGCCACGCTGCCGAGTTTTCTGCGGGCGTCTCTTGCGCTGCACGTTCGGCTTGTCACGCCGGGTTGCGGCCGTCATGGTTCCCCTTGTGCGTTTTCCCCGCGGCCATTCGCCTTGCCAATATCGACAATAATCTGGTCGGCAGGTTCCACGAACCAATGCGCGCGCCGGAAGGCGCGGGAATCCGCTTCGGCCGGTCCCACAACGAAGGGAACTCGCTGCGAAAAGAATCGTTGCTGGTAAACGCCGAAGTGCGCGAATATGTTGACTCCGCGGCGTTAACGCGTCTGCTTCGGCATATTGCGGCATCCTGGCGTGATCATACGGTGATGGATCAAAGGCTCTCATTGCCAATGCAAGAGAGCCTCGGCTCGGCGCCATAGATTGCAACGGCAGACCGCCTCGGCGACAATCACCGGCAGGGCCAACGCCGCGGACGCCGGTTATGGCACGGCGGCCATGATTGCTGCGTCGAGCCAGCCGTCGGACTCGGCGCCGTCGTCGGCGTATGCCAGCGAGGCGATACCGACTTCCCCCGAACCGGTCACCAGGAATTGCAGCTCGTAGAAGGCAGACTGGCCTGGGGCGATGAACATTGGCGCCGGCATCGACAGCACGGTGGCGTTTACGCCGAAATGCGTCAGCGAGTACTCGTGGCTGACGTCGTCGGTGTTTTGGATTTCCCCCAGCAGCGAGTAGGTTCGCCCCAGCAACAGCAAGTCGTCGAGGCCTGTCAGCTGATTGACTTCCAGCGGCAGCTGGTCTTCGAACGACTGATACAGGTCTTCGGTGGTCCCGTCGGGCAATGGCTGAGGCAGTTCGATCGGCTTGCCGCCCAGCGACGCGGTCGACAGATCGGGCCCGAAGCTAAAAATCGACATGTCGGTGATCGAGTAACTGATCTTGTCGACGCCCGGCTGGCCGCGTCGACGCACGACCTTCTCGGCCGCGACCTTATTCTTGGTCAGGTCGGTCACAAAATAGGTCCGCTCCCCCGCCTGGGGGCCCTGCGTTTCGCCGTTGCGACAACGCCAGACGCTTTTGAGAAACCTGTCGGCAACCTTGTTGTTGTTGTCGTCATTGAAATAGAGGAACCAGCTGTTGATGCCGCGCGTGTAGACGCACGCGCCGACCTCTGCGCCGCCGGGCGTCCGATCATTCATGCGCACGTAACGCCCTGACCAGTGGTCGAGACCAAAGCCCGAGCCGGCCGGGTCGGCGACGCCGATGACGAAGACCGACGCGAAGTTCGCCATCGGCTCGTCGGTCTTGGGGATCGATTCCACCTTGGGCGAGCCGGGCACGCGGGGCAGTTGCAACAGCGAGTCGTATGTCCACGAGTCGTTCTGCTTGTTGCCGTCGACGTCGAAGTTGACTGGGGGATTGGGATTGGCGAGGGCGCCCGCCTTCACGGCCGCGATCTCCGCCGGCGTCAGATACTTCACCGGAGGGACCTTGCCCGGGAAATTCATCCGGCCCGTGATGGTCGCTCCACCTGCTGGCGAAGCGGCGCCTAAAGCCCAAATAAAGACGAGACCCAGGGTCGTGCGGTTCATGAGCGCCCCCAGTGACATGCGCAGCCAAGAAAGGCACGTCAGCCGCCGCGGCGAGCGGCTGCCGAGAAACTCGCTGCCCACGAGAATGCGCTGATGCTAAGTCGACCGCTGGGCGATGTCAAATCTCAACGTTTTCGCCCGCTACGCCGCCCCTGGCAAACTCGACGCCGCCGCGGCGGCAGGGTTTGGTGAAGTTACCAAAAGCCGTCCAGACTGACTCACCGCGCAACCTGCTCTACCAGGCCGCTGAGGATTGTGCTCGAAGCTAAGTCGCCGAGGCGCTCCGGCAATAGATGCACAGCTGCAAGTTCGCAGAGATCCTTGGTCACTAATATTACTCCGTTAACTATGGC
>JAGQOU010000227.1 GCA_020427145.1 Planctomycetales bacterium
CTGCCGGGCCGCCAGCCAGCCCGCGGCGACGCCGGCCACCGCGACGCCGGCCAGCAGCTTGCCCAGCGTGGCCCAGGGGACGCTGGCCCCCTGCGACCAGGCGTGCGGCAGCACGGCGGCCAAGGCCGCGAGACACCCGATGGCCAATCCGCCGCCCAGCAGCACGAAATTCTCGGTCAGCACCATCCGCGCCAGTCGTTGCCGCCGAAATCCCGCGGCCCGCATGAGCGCCAGCTCACCCCGCCGTTCCAGCACGCTGCGAATCTGCACGACTCCCAAACCGACCACGCCCAGCAGCAGGCCCAGGGCGCCCAAGCTTTGGAAGGTCGACAAATAGGTGTTCTGCACCGCCATCAGGTCTGCCAGTCGCTGGCGGGCGTCGACCGCGTCGAAGCCGTAGTCTTCTAACTGCGACTCCAGCAGCGACGCCAGGGTGCCGGCGTCGGGGATCGCGGCGTCTGCGGCAGGCTCGCCGCCAGGGCCGATCAAAAAGTACCGACGGCCCGCGACGCTGGGGTACAACTCCTGAAACATGCCATCGTCAATCAGCACCTCGCCCTGCAGCACGCTGTTGGCCAACAGGGCGACGACCTCGAAGGTGCGGGGGCGATCGAACTCATCGCGCAGGGTTAAGCGATCACCAACCGCATACAACTTCAGACTGTACATGGCCGTATTACGGTCGAGCACCATCGGGATGACGGGCAAGTCCGCGTCGTCGTTGCCGAGGTCTTGTCGCAGCAGAGTCCAGGGACTGTCGCCAGCGGTCGTGGCAGCCGCGGGGCCCCAGGCGAACTGATCGTGCTGGGCGATCGACGCGGGGACGCCAATCACGCGCGGCTGCGTGGTTTGGTACAGATTCAGGCAACTGGCATCTTCGCCATCATGGACGCGGCAGCTCTCCACGCGCAGGTTCGCCAGTTCGCGATTCGTCTTGGAGCTGAACCCCAAGTTCTCGCGGCCCGTTTCGGTCGCCAAGTCGTAGTGCAGCGGCAGGTCGGCGGAGGCCACCAGCGTAAAGCCGCCGGTCCCCTGTTCGGTGGGCGCCAGCCGGAACGCGCTGAGGGCCACGATCAGAAAGCTCGCCACCGCGGCCAACCCCAGCGACAGCTGCGTGCGACCCGGGTTGCGGCGCGCATTGCGCACCGCGAGCCCATTCAGCGTCAACCCGGTCGACGGCGCCGAGGGTCTCCGCATCGCCAATCGCACGGCCGCCAGCGCCGCGGTGAGCGCGAGCGCGCCGCAGCCGAAGAATGCGCCCGCCTGGGCCTCGCCCTCCAACCAACGCCCCGCCACAGCCAGGGCAACCGCCCCGAGGCCGGCGCCCCACGCCACCCACGATCGTTTGGCCGTTGCCGGCAAACGTTCGTCGCGGGGCTGCGCGTCGCCTGCCAACAGTTGACGCGGCGGCAGTTTCACCAGCCGTCGCAGCGACCACGCCATCGCCGCCAACGCGACGAGCCATCCCGCAAAAAATCCGAACGCCAAGCTGCGCGGCTCGGTATGCAGTCGCAGGAAGGGCGCGTTTGTGGCGGCCGCCCACCAGTGGTTCAAACCGTACACCATGATGCGGGCGTACAGCACGCCGGCCGCCGCACCGACCGCGGCGCCAACAATCGCGACCAATCCGCCTTCGCCAAGCGCGAGCTTGCGCAACCCGGCGGGCGCGATCCCCGTGGCCAGCAACAGTCCCGACTCAGCGGCCCGTTGCTCCGTCCCCAGGCGAAATAGCAGCACAATCAACATCACCGCCGACGCCATGAGGAAGAAGCTAAAGCCGAGGAACAACCCATCGAACGGCGTCGTACCGCTTGCCGCGTCGAGAGCAAGCTGTCGAGCTGGCAGCAGGGTGAGGCCCAACTCCTGCGGATTGAGTTTCTCTTCCAACTGCTGGGCGACCTGAGCGGCAGTCAGGCCGTCGCGCTCCGGCAGCCGCACGACGCTGTCGGTTCCCCACCGCGACCCCCAAATCCGGGCCGCCAGGGCGTGCGAGACAAACGCCTTGGGAGTGGTGCTGCGCGCGTCCCAGTAGTCTTCGTCCGCCTGGCTCACCTCCTCAACCAACTCGAACGGCAGGTCCCAGTCGTCGATCGAGGCCTGATCCGTGACGCCGGGCAGTTCGGGGGCGAACGCGGGATCCGCGGCAGCGGTCGGCTGGCCGTGTTCGTCCTCTAGCGGCACGATCGCCCGCAGCGAGAGCGTGAGCGGCTCGCCTTCCTGCAAGTTGCCGTGGGTCGTTTCCGGCCGGTAGTAAGTCACCGTGACCTGATCGCCGATTTTGGCGTTCAGCGCCTCGGCTGCCCAGGAGTTCAGCGCGATCTCGTCGTCGGCAAGCAGGAGCGGCTGCCCAGCGGGTGAAAACAGCGGCCCCAGCGCTGCGGTCGAATCAACGCCCGTGATCGTCGAGTAAGGGATCTGGCGGTCGCCGATCGAAACGGTGTTGGCGAGGTATGTGACCGCCGGTTGTGCGCCGGCGTCGGCAAACAGTTTCTCGGCGAGAGCCGCTATGGGCGGCGGCAGCACCAACTCGCGCGCCGCCAGCCGCAGATAACCGCCACGGGCGTTCTCGCCGCCCGCGATCTGCTCGACAGTCAATCCGAAGTCATCGAGTCGCGGCCGCAGCGCCTGCTGCAACGAATCGCGCGCGGCGGCCGGCAAGGCCGTGGGTTGCGTGTCGCTGGCGGCAAAGACGCCGGCGTTGGCGCGCCCAGGCAGATTGAGCAACTGCTGCAGCCGCTCCAGCGGCACAAACCCGTTGCGCGGCGTTTGCTGGCTGGGCCGCAGCGCAAAACGCAGCATGGGGGCGGCTTGCTCGTCAAGGACCGTGGCGCTGATGCGCCGCGAAACCGACGTCTCGTCCTTCTCGCCCAGCGCACTGTCCGCCGGCAAGCCGCCGACCATCGGCAGACGCAACAGGACCGCGTCGCCGTCAGTCACGTCCAATTCCGCAGCGATCTCCGGGCCGATCACCAACTCGGCGTCGCTCAACGCGGCGCCGTTGGCGGCAGCAGCGCCCTCGGCGGCCAGATTCCAGAACTTGGCGGGCACGCCGTACACCGTGAGCCCCGTCGCCCGTCGTGCGGCGCGTCCGGAGCCAGCGACCAGCGACCCGCGAAGCGTCAGCAACGGCAGCGCATCTTGGTAGCCGTTTGTCGCGCCGTTTGCGTTGTTCTCCAATGCGGCGAGAGTTTCGCTCGGCAGGGATTCACGAAACGGATGCTCGGCCACCAGGGCCGTGTCGACGCGACCCAACCCGGCAAGGGCCCGATCGCGCAAGCTGCCGCGCATCGAGTCGCCCACCAACAGCGCCCCGGTGATGACGGCCGTTGCGGTGGCCACGCCCGCGGCGACGGCCAGATGCAGCCGCCAGTAAAGCCGCAGACTTGCCAGGATGTAGCGCCAACGAGTCATGCGAGGTAAGGCCGGAACCTGAGAGGGGTGGCTGAACTGCTTGTCGAAATGTGGCTGGCTACTCTTGGTCTAGTCTCGCGCTTTGGCGATCACGCCTCAAGCCCGCGACAAAAAAGAAACCCGCGGCTGTGTGAAACAGCCGCGGGTCGTCGGGTTTCCTCATTCTTCGTTCGCCGACTAGGCAGCGAGATTGCCACAGCAGGTCGAGCTGCCGTCGCACGGGCAATCCGAACAATCGCAGCCTTCGCAGCCGCTGCACGAACCGCCGCTGCAGTCGCAGTCGTCGCAATTCTCGCAATCACAGTCGTCCCCGCAGCAACAGCCGCCGGCGGCTGCCGTCGTGGTTAACGTGGCGGACAGCGTCGACTTGCCGCAATCGCAATCCGCACAGTCGCAGTCGTCGCCGCAATCGCCGCCGCAGTCGCAGGAACTGCATTGGCAATCGCCAGCCGCTGCCGCCGTGCCGTCGACGTCGGCCGAGGCCGCCATCGCAAACACACCCACGGCAAGCAAACCGAAACAAAATGTCAGGAACTTAATCTTGGACATGAATCAAACCTTTCAGAGTGGCCACGGACCCCAATTCCACAGCGCCGGGCGCGTGGGGCGGTCCGCAGTTGTCGGGAAATCAAATCGAGACGAATCAAGATGGCTTCGCTGTACAAAGCGACGCCAACTCCGCCGCGACGAGTGAAGATTCGCTCGACGCGGTGCAAGCAACTTGATAGCACCCGACTTAATTACGCCACACCGAGAAGTAGGCGTGCCAGCGAAGCCGTTGCCCCGGCGGGGCCCAGCATAGTACGACCGAATCGAGAAGCGACGCGGTCGAAGAAATCGTATCGGCGGCAATCACCGTCGCCAGCGGCGCACGCTCGGTGGAGCGCGCGACGACGCCATCGGAATGCGATTCGCCCTCCGTCGGCATGCGAGGCGGCTCAGAGCGCAGATGACAGCAGCATTGATCGCCGCATGGTCCCGGGCCGCAACAGGGCCCCGCGGCGGGCATTCCGGGCGAGGTGCTTGCCGCCGTGTCGCCCGTGGCATGCTCCGCGTCGCAGCAGCATTGGCAACCATCGGAGCAGCACGCGCGGGAGGCGATCTGGACAAGACCACTCGACTGCGCGTCCCTCGGCCCGCTGACCACGGCGCACGCATCGCAGTTCACCGGCGCGAACACGCCCAGCGGCGTCAGCAGAGCCGATGCCGTCGCGAGCACAACGCAAACGCGTATCGCAAAATGGCGAGTCAAATGGCCCATTGGCACGGCAAGAGAAGACGCGGCTGTTGCGAGAACGGGTCGGCGCGATCGCCGGACCCTCTCTTCGAACTGTACGAGTCCGCGCAGTTGGGGGCAACGTAAGTTTGACGCCTGCCCAAAAACCCGGGTCGAAATGTTAGCCGGATCACGGATCCCTGGCGTCTGCCGGAGCGCCAAAACACCTCAGGCCAGCGCCTTGTCGGCAATGTCCTTGCGGCACCAGGCCCCTTCCCAGCGGATGCACTTCACCGCCGAGTAGGCTGCTAGCTTGGCCTTGGCGGTCGAATCGCCCAGCCCCGTGACGCCCAGCACCCGGCCGCCATTGGTAACGACCTGGCCATTCTTCTCGGCCGTGCCGGCGTGAAAAACCTTCACATTGGGAACCTCGGCCGCCTGTTCCAGCCCGCGAATTGGCAACCCTTTGCGGTACTCGCCGGGGTAGCCTTCGCTGGCCATCACCACGCACACCGCCGGGCGGGGATCCCACTGCAGCGGCGGCAGTTCTTCCAGTCGACCTTCAGCGCAAGCCAACAACGCGACGGCCAAATCGCTTTGCAACCGCATCATCAGCGGTTGGCATTCCGGATCGCCAAATCGCACGTTGTACTCCAGCACCTTGATGCCCGTGTTGGTCATCATCAGCCCCGCGTACAGCACGCCGCGGAAGGGGCGCCGCGAACGCTTCATCTGATGCACGGTGGGCACCAGCACCCGTTCCTCGATCGTGCGAATCAGCTCGTCGGGGACCAGCGGAGTCGGCGAGTACGCCCCCATGCCGCCCGTGTTGGGACCCCGGTCGCCGTCATACGCTGGCTTGTGATCCTGCGCGGCGGGCAACGTGACGATCGTCCGCCCGTCGGTCAGCGCCAGCACGCTCGCTTCCTGACCAATGAGCCGCTCCTCGATGACCAGCTGATTGCCGGCGAGGTCGAACTCTCGGTCGATGGCAATCCGCCGCACCGCGGCCAGCGCCTCGTCGCGGTTGCTGCAGACGATCACGCCCTTGCCGGCCGCC
>JAGQOU010000228.1 GCA_020427145.1 Planctomycetales bacterium
GCAGGCCGTCGATGTGGTACTTGTCGAGCCAGAACAGCGCGTTGGAGGTGAGGAAGTTGCGCACCTCGTTGCGGCCGAAGTTGAACACCTTCGTGCCCCAGTCGGGATGCTCGCCCTGGCGCGGGTCGGCGTGCTCGTACAGCGCCGTGCCGTCAAACGCGGCCAGCCCATGGCCGTCTTTCGGGAAGTGAGCCGGCACCCAGTCGATGATGACGCCCAGGCCGTTCCTGTGGCAATAATCGACGAAGTACATCAGGTCCTCGGGCGAGCCGTAGCGGCTGGTGGCCGCGTAGTAGCCGACCGTCTGGTAGCCCCAACTGGGCGTGTAGGGGTGCTCGCTCACCGGGAGCAGTTCGAGATGCGTGTACCCCATCTCGCGGCAATAGTCGACCAACTGATGGGCCAACTCGCGATAGTTGAGCCAATGATTGGGCCCCGTGGCGCTCCGTCGCCAGCTGCCCAGGTGAACCTCGTAGATCGACATCGGGGCGTTCAGCGCGTGACGCTTCTCGCGCTCCGCCATCCAGACCGAGTCTTTCCACTGGTAGCTGTTCAAATCCGAAACTAGGTTGGCCGTTTTCGGCGGCACTTCGGCGGCGAAGCCGAACGGATCGCACTTCTCCTCGCAATGCCCGCCGGGACGCTTGACTGAGTACTTGTAGAGCAATCCCGGGCCCGCTTCGGGGATGAATAGTTCCCACACGCCACTGGGAATGTGCTTGCGCATCGCATGGCGACGGCGGTCCCAACCGTTGAAATCGCCGACCACGCTGACCGCCTCGGCGTTAGGGGCCCAGACGGCGAAGTTGACGCCCTTCACCCCGCCCACGGTGCGCAGGTGAGCGCCCAGTTTGTCGTAACTCTTCCAGTTGCGGCCTTCGCCCAACAGGTGCAAGTCGTAATCGCTCAACAGGGGCGGAAACGCGTAAGGATCGTGCATCGTGACTTGCTCGCCGTTTTGGTCGATCGAACGGAACTGGTAAGTGCGCTCGCTGTCCAGATCGTGAAGTTGGGGGGGACAGATCGCTTCGTACAGTCCCGCCGGGTGAATTCGTCGCATCGGCTGCGACACGCCATGGGCCGCGTCGACGACCCACGCTTGCTGTGAGTCGGGCAGGTACGCCCGGACGCTTAGCGCCTGTCGGCCGCCCTCCTCAAAAGGATGGGGGCCCAACAGTGCGAAGGGATTCTCGTGATAGGCGCCAATGACGGGCCCAATGGCTTGGAGGTCAATCTGCGATCGCACCTGCGTGGTCCCCATGATCTTGCTGGTTCTTGTTCTAATAAAAACGGCGTCGCCGTGCAGAAAAATCCGCCTGGAGCGCCCAAGCCGCCTAGTTATGCCAACCCCGCGGGGGTTCGCCTCAAATCCGCGCCGTCATCCGCGACGCTCGGGAGATTGCGATGGCCGGGACCGCTAACTGGCCGCCAATGCCGGCCTGGCGACCGCCTCCCCCATGCTCCGCGCTGCTGACGCGACTTGCCGCAAGCGCCGGCGAGCAGCGTGGCGAACCCGCCCGACGCGCTGGCGTCCCGCCGCCATCGTCCCGCCGAGGGCGCCCGCCGTTGGCGACACTTTCTGGACTGGCTCGGCCAGGGATTCTTCGAGTTCGCCGGCCGGCGCCTCGAACTGCCACAGCCGGCAGTCAACTCGGTGGAACTCTAGCGCTTTGTCCACCCTTCGCCACAGGTCCCAATCCCGCACGGGGACCAATTTCCCAAAGCGCTCCCATTGCCACCCGTTGTGACGCCACTCGGCCAAGCCCCGCCTGAGGCCCCGGCTCACATAACGGCTTTTGGTCACCAGTGTGACGCGGGCCGGCTCGTCGAGCGCCTCAAGCCCCCGGACCACCGCCAGCAGCTCCATCCGTTCGGCGCAATCAATCGGTTCGCCGTCGGAAGCGGAAAAGGTGACACCCGAGGCGACATGCTCCAGCGAGAACCGCCAGCAACTGCCGTCGGCCTCGTCGAACTGGGCCTCGGCAAACAGAAGGTACAACGGCAACGAACTGATCATCGCGGGCATTCCGAAATCATGCCCCGTCGCCGCTCGGCTCTTGCCAAGTGGCGCGAGAACGCCGCAATCGGGCCCCTGTCCATTGGGCCGGCAATCGCTCGTTACTCAAGATCGACTCGCATCCATTGCGTGCCAGGCCGACGGCAGAGTCAGCCCAAGATACGGTATCGTCCCAGTCTCGCTAATGACTTCAGTCTTCGTATTCATTTCTATTTACCAATCACTCCCCGGCGACTGTCTCGACATAGCCGCCACGCCCGAGCGATGTCATTCCGCGTGAAACGGGCTTAGCGGCTCTTGGCGTCGCGGGTGTGTGCTCGGTCGCGGACGTCTCGCCACCGGACTTCGCTGCGGACCAAACCCGCCTGCGCCACAACGTGCCAACGCGACGGCTCACCACGAACGGGACGCCGCGGCCGAGGCCACGTCGGTTGCCGCGTCGATGCCGTACGTCGGCCACCAGGCAAATAACGCCCCCTAGATTGGGGGGAGCGTGACACATGGCGCGACGTGGTTGGGTTGTCGCGGCCGTAGCGGGCGACAAGTTGCGGCAATTTGCAGACCAATTTCCGCCTCCCGACGAATCGTCGGACGACAGGGCAACCTAGGCTTTGGTTGCGGACGCCATGTCGCTATGGCGCCCTATCAACGAGTGGAAAGTTGAAGACGGGAGTGCTTCAAAATGATTTTTGGCATGTATTTGGTCAACAAAGGAAGGATCACCTGCGCGGAATTCTTCTCGCTGCTGGAGCAGCAGATCGCCTCTCGGCCGCAGCTGGGCACGCTGGGGATTGAGATGGGACGCCTGTCGGTTAAGCAGGTTTTTCAGATTCTGCGGACCCAGTGCGACGATTCCGTCCAAATGTTCGGCGAAGCGGCCGTCGGGCTCGGTTACCTCACCGAGCAGGAAGTCGCCATGCTCGTGTACGAGCAAACCCGCCGGGCCGCCACGATGAGCGACCTCCTCGCGCTCAACGGGTACGCCGAACCGGACACCATCGAGTCGTGGCTGGGCGAGTATCGCGAAGCGCAGGGCCGGGTCACGCAGATGACCGGCGAAGCCGTGGCTGCCGCCGCCGCAACCGCCGTCATTTCGTAAGCGCCGCCGCCAATGCCGTGCGCCAAAGCTGCCGGTCGCGCAGCTGGCCCGCAATTCGCGGAGCGGCAAACATTCTCACGCGTTTGACGTAATCGTCGAACTGCTGTCGCGCCAGGGTATGTACCACGGGCGACACCTGCCCCAGCCGCCGATAGCGGCCTTCTTTTGCGAAGCGGACGTCGAGGTCAAACTCCACCTCCAGCGCCATCGGCGGGGCGTCGAACAGCACCTCGTGAGGCGACACCGGCTCGCCGATCAACGACGACGCAGCCTCGGCAAACCGGACCGAAAGATCGACCAGCCACGCGAAGGGCCGCCGCGCCAAACGCTCGTAAGCGTCGCGATCTTCCAGCACGCTCCACTGCGCGACGCGTTTGTAGAGCCGGCGCTGCGCGCCAAAGAGCCCGGCCAGCAACTCGCCGGCCGGCGACTCGCCCGCCGCGTCCAACAGCGCTCGCTCCATGCCGGCGTCGTCCTGGCGAAACTCGTCGGGGATGCTCAGACGCTCGTGAACCAAAAAGAACGCTCGCTGCAGCATCGCCGTCGCCGACCGCACCGCGTGGTGCCAGTACACCTCGCTGAACATGACGTAGCGGGCAAAGACCATCATCTCGGCCGCGGTCTTACCCTTTTCGCTGATCGCCAAGGCGTCGCCCGACTCGCTGACGCACAGACTCTGAATCAGCCGCTGCTGATCGAAATTACGGCCATAAGGCACCCCCGCATGCAGACTGTCCCGCATGAGGTAGTCCATTTTGTCGACATCGATCGGCCCCGAGAGCATGCTTTGCAGCAAGCGGTCGGCGGGGTCGGTCGGTTGGCCGTCGAGCAACTCGACGATTGCCGGCGGTTCCAGGTCCCAATCGGCCGCCAACAGCGCGCTGACCTCCGGCGTCGACAGAGACTCAACGGCAAACTCCTCGTGCGTCGGCAGCTGCGGCAGACCAATGTCCTCGATCGGATGGCAATACGGCCAATGGCCGATGTCGTGCAGCAACGCCGCGACCAGAAACCGCTCGGCGGCGGCCGGGGCGACCAGCGCGGCGAACTGCTCGTCGTCGGCCAGCCGATCGACGAACAACAGCGCCGTGCGATAGACGCCGAGGGAATGTTCCTGCCGCGAATGATTCGCCGCCGGATACACGTGCCGCACCAACCCCAGCTGGCTCACTCGCGACAGCCGGCGAAAGGCGGACGTGTCGATCAGCCGACGCACGCGCGGCGTCAGCGGCACGTCGGTCTCCGGCGGAATGCGAATCACCCCCTGTCCCGAACGGAGCGCCGCGATTTCAGGAATCTTGCGCAGCGACGTCATGGCGTCTCAACCGGGGGCGTGTTGGGGAAGGCAAATTGTTCTGACGCGGACCCGCACCCGTTGTCGGGACCATCCCGCCGGACTAACCGCTGCCGAACCCGGGCAGCAGCGACAAGCCCATCACGGCCCGCAGCAGCACGCAGACGCCGAAGTACAGCACGAAGTGAAAAAAACCGTTCAGCGGGTCCAGGTCAAACGACACGAACGACGCAAACCCGCCGATGCCCGCCGCGACGGCGCACAGGATGCTGACTTGGAAAATCTCCAGCTGGCCGTCGTCAAAGGGGTCGTTGCCAAAGATTTGCCGGCCGAGGAACCAGTAGGCGGCCCAGGCCAGTGCGAACACGGCCCCGCACGCCAGGCAGCGGATCACCAGCTCGCCCCCTTCGTAGGAGCCCAGTTCGTCGTCGCGAAGAAACGAGTAGCCGCCGTAAGCCAGCGGCGGCCCCAGCAGGATCGCCCCGGCGACCAGCGCGTAGATTTTCTGTCCCTCTTCCAAGCTTCCTCGACACACAAACGCAATGCCGAAGGCCAACAGCGCCACGCCGCCGATGATCAACGCCGCGTTGAGCTGAAACTTGGTTTCCTTGCGGGCAATCGGCTTGAGCACCGACCGCCCCTTGGCGTCCTTGGCGCCCGCCTCGCCAAACTCGGGGGCGTGGATGACGATTTCGTCCTCTTTCGAGGGAACCGTGATCGGGCCCTTGCACTTGGGGCACGCCCCTGTTTTGCCTGCGTGCTGATCCCCGACCGTGAATTTGGTCAAGCACTTGGGGCAGGTTACATTGATCGGCATCGCGTCGGCTCAATAATCGTCAGGAGAAGGCGCTGTTTCCGCGGACCTCAGGCGGCCCGGTCTGTGACTAGTTTCAGCCGCCGGAGCGGCAGCGTCAACTGCGATGAATTGCGCCGGTCGGTTGACACCTGCCGCCGTCCTTTGACAATCACGACGGCGGCGGCAAGGCCGCACGGCGCCATGTCACTTTGAATTCTCGCGAAAGTACACGGCACCGACGCATGGCCGCACGCAAAGACGCCGCCAAATCTCGATCCGCGGCAAACCAAGACGACCTGGGCGACCTGGCCGCCCGGAAACGCCGCGCCGCGCGGGTTGTCCGCCAGCTGAAGAAGGATTTTCCCAACGCCGAGTGCGCTCTGGTGCATGAGACGCCGTTCCAGTTACTGGTGGCCACGATCCTGTCGGCCCAATGCACGGACCAACGGGTCAATCAGGTCACGCCGGCCTTGTTCCGCAAGTATCCCACGCCCGCCCATTTCGCCGCGGCGCCGCTGTCGGCGATCGAAAAGGCCGTCCACAGCACCGGGTTTTTCCGCAACAAGGCCAAGAACATCAAGGCCTGCTGCCAGGCGCTCGTCGAGGAGCACGATGGCGAGTTGCCGAGAACTCTGGAAGAAATGACGGCCCTGGCGGGAGTCGGACGCAAGACGGCCAACGTGGTGCTCGGCACGGCGTTCGGGCTGCCCACGGGCGTGGTGGTCGATACGCACGTCGGCCGGCTCAGCCGCCGGCTGGGGCTCACCGACCAGGACGACCCCGTGCGGGTCGAAAAAGAGTTGATGGAGCTACTGCCGAAGAAAGAGTGGATCGGCTACTCGCATCGCCTGATCTACCACGGCCGGCAGGTCTGCAAGGCCCGCAAGCCGGCGTGCGACGCGTGTTCGATGAAAGGGTTCTGCCCCCAAGTGGGGGTTGGCGGTTAGAATGCGGCTCGCGCAGGCCGCAACTGAGACGAATCACCCGGCGCCAGCGCCGCTCGCGATGGAGGCAAGCAGACGATGATTCTCACCGGGCAGGCGATCGCCGAACGACTCGGCAACGACATCAAGATCGAGCCGTACGAACCCAGCCGGCTCAATCCCAACAGCTACAACCTCACGCTGCACGACGAACTGATCGTGTACGAAGAGGTCGTGCTGGACATGGTCAAAGACAATCGCGTACGGCGGGTGACCATCCCCGACGAGGGACTGGTGCTCAGCCCGAACCAGCTGTACCTGGGCCGCACCGTCGAACGCACCGAGACGCACAATCTCGTGCCGCAGATTGAAGGCCGCTCGTCGGTGGGGCGGCTGGGACTGTTCGTACACGTCACGGCCGGGTTTGGCGACGTCGGGTTCTGCGGCTACTGGACGCTGGAAATGTTCGCCGTGCAGCCG
>JAGQOU010000229.1 GCA_020427145.1 Planctomycetales bacterium
CTGGGGGCTCGCTCCGCTCGTCCCCAGTCACCCTTTTGAGCGACTGAGCATCATCCATCACCGAGTCAGCGGAATCCCTCCCCCGACCCCGCTCTGCCAGGGAGGGGGGGATCATGCGAAAGCCTGCCGCGAGGCGACCCGTGACGAAATGCAGCCGGCCGTCGCGGGCCAATTGCGTTTCGGCGAAGACCTCGACCAGCCGCTCCGCCTCGGCGGCGTTGTCGCACGCCAGGATCACGTCCTGATCCGTGGCCGCCGCGTCGAGCTCCTTCTTCACCCGCGCCACGTCGCCGCTGAATTGCTCGATCGACTCGAACTGCAAGTGGGCGGTCGTCTCGTACGAACCAGCCGGCACGCCCGAGGCGGTGACCGACGGGAACTTGTACAGTTCCTTCAGTGCGGTCGAGGTGGCAAACACGTCCTCAGGCCGCTCCAGCCGTTGGTGATAGTAGCGACCTTCCTCTTCCAACTCGGTCGGTTCGACCAGCATCACCCAACTGTCCGCGGGGAGATACTCGACCAGGTGCGTGCGATGGACGGCCGAGGGCTGCAGCACGGTAACGCCGAGGGTGTCGTGCGCCGCGAGGCTGCGCTGCGTGGCGACGTCGAACGTGCGGATCGACTCGACCTCGTCGCCGAACAGTTCGATCCGCACCGGGTGCTCGGCGTCGGGGGGATACACGTCGAGAATGCCGCCGCGCAACGCGAATTCGCCGGGGAGTTCCACGGCCGTCGTGCCGGTGCAACCGCGCTCGGCGAGCCAGCGGGTCACTTCGCCCGCGTCCACGGAATCGCCGACGCCAATCGTGCGCGTCGCGCCGACGAGCGCTTCGCGGCTCGGCACGGGTTGCAGCACGCTTTGAATCGCGGTGACGATGATCGGCGGCGGCCCCTCGGCAGCGGCAAGCCGCTTGAGCGCCCGCAGACGCTGCCCGAAGATTTCGTCGTGCAACACGCGCTCGCCGGCGTCGTTCTCCCAGGCCGGCAGCGGCAGGGCCGGGCGGTCGGTGAACAGCGCGAGGTCGTCGCACATCTTGTCGATGTCGCGGGCGTGGGGAATCACCACCACCAAAGCGCCCGGACATTGTCGCCCCAGCGCGGCGGCGACCAGCGCGCGCGAAGACCCCCAGACTCCTCCCAGGGTGCCCCCGTGGCCAGCGGCCAATTCCGAGAGCACTGCCGAGAAGCCGGCGTGTTGTTCAAGTTGGCCGGCCAACGCCCGAAGATTTGCTTCGCCCCGAGCGGCCGGCGGGGCAGTTTCCGTCGCCACGGCACGATTGTACGCCGTGCGGGGAAAAGGGGAAACGCCGGCCGGTCGACGAACCGCACCCCCGCGGCCGCCGCCTCGCCAGGGGCCGGCAAACCGGCTTGCCGCCCGCCCTACGGCTCGCCCACTTCCATGAACAGCACCTTGTCGCGGGCGATCCACTCGTTCTTGCCGCCGATCTTGATGACCACCCACTCGGCGTTCATCTTGACGAACTGCCCGGCCAGATAGTTCGGCGCCCCGGCAATCTCCGTCGCCCGCGTCCCCGAGCGTTCGATCCCCACCGCCGCGCTGTCAAAGACAATCTTGCAGTAGGCGCCCACCGCGGGGGCCATGCTTTCGCGGGCGCGGCGCGCGGCCTGGTCGCGATACTCGATCCAATAGCCGGCGACGCTCCACGCCGCCAGCACGAGCAAAAACAGCAGCAGCCACGTGCGCAGTCGCAGCCGGCGGGGGCGAGAGACGGTATATTCGGCGTCGAGCATGTCGATATTGTAACACGCGGCGAAGCGCCATTCGCATTATGAAACTCTACTTCCTTTCCACCGAACGCGGCTGGCACGGGGGCGAGGAACAGCTGCGACTGCTGATCGAGGCGGCCCGCGCCGCAGGGCACGAGTGTCGCATCGCCGCCCGCGCCGGCGGGGCGTTCGCCACGCGCATGCAGGAGGCCGGCTTCACGGTCGATCGGCTCGCCGGCAACGTCCGCGGACCGCGCTCCGCTTGGCGCGTGCGGCGCGCCGTCCGCTGGTTTCGCCCCCAGACGCTGCACGCCAACGACCCGCATGCGCTGTCGCTGATGAACCTGGCCGCGTGGGGGCTGCCCCGGGCCGCGCGCGGCGGGCCGTTGCGAATTGCCGCTCGGCGCGTGCTGTTTCCCATCCGCTCCACCGGCAAATACGCCGCGTGCGATCGGGTGATTTGCGTCTCGCACGCCATTGCCCAAGTCTGCCGCGACAGCGGGCTGCCCGACCATCTGCTTGCCGTGGTTCATGACGGCGTCGACCCCGCGCGCATGGCCGCGGGCGACGCGGCGCGTGGTCGGGCCGCATTGGGTTTGGCTGCGGACGTGCCGTTGGTGCTTTGCGTGGCGCAGTTGGCGGCGTACAAGGGGCATCGCTATCTGCTCGACGCCTGGCCCGCGGTGCGCACCGCGCATCCCGCCGCGGTGCTCGCGCTGGCTGGTGACGGACCGCTGCGAGCCGAACTGCAGCAGCAGGCCGCGGCGCTGGGCGTGGGCGACTCGGTGCGGTTGCTCGGCTATCGCAACGACGTGCCCGATCTGGTGCAGGCGTGCGACCTGTTCGCGCTGGCGTCGCCGGAGGAGGGCCTGGGGACCAGCGTGCTCGACGCGATGTTTGCCCAGCGGGCCGTGGTCGGCGCCAATGCGGGCGGGATTCCCGAGATGCTCGCCGACGACGCCGGCGGCCAATGCGGCTGGCTGGCGACGCCGCGCGACGCGGCAGCCCTGACCCAGGCCATCACCGCCGCGTTGTCCGACGCGGGCGAACGTCAGCGCCGCGCCGAACTGGGATTCATCCGCGCCGGCGCCGAGTTCACGGCCGCGGTGATGGCTTCCCGCACGCTGCGTCTGTACGATCAACTGCTGGCGACGCAGACCACATAACGGCCTGTTGACAATGGGGACTGGCTCGCGGGGATGTTGCTGCGAATGCCAGGAACTTACGTCTTGGGAAGCTTGCCTGTCCTCCTATTCAACAGGCCAATAAGCAACAAGCGTATGATTGGCGTGCAAACGCTACGCCTGAGCCCCGGAAACCCTGAGCCCCAGAAACATAGCCAGGAGCGCTGCGATGTCGTCTCCCTTGCGAAGAACTGCGCTGTTACTTTGGGCCCTGGCGGCCCCCGTATTCGCTCTGGCGGATGAGGCGGCGGTCGATCGCCCGAACGGCGCGATTCGCGGCGCGCTGGCGGACGCCGCGGGGCGGGCCGAATCGGTGGTCGGCAACGTCGTCGTGTTTCTGCTGGATGGCAAGTCCGGCATGCCGCTGTCGCCAACGACGCATGAGCCGATAGCGCTCGACGACGTCGAGAATATCGCGGCATTCGATCGCTACTGGCACGCGCTGACCGACGCCGCGGGAGCATTTCAGTTTGAGGACGTGCCGCCGGGCGAGTATCGGTTGGTCGCCCAGTCGTGGGACGGCGTAACGGGCATGGCCCGCGGTCTGCCGAAGTCGCTCCGCAGCGATCCCGGCAACGAGCCGAGCAACATCCTGCAACTGCACGGCGTCGCCGAAGCGGTGGTCGTAGCGGCCGACCAAGAAACGCCAGTCCAATTGCAGCCGCTGGGCGCCGGGACGTTGCACATCGTCACCGATCCCGAGGAGCCGCATAACTTCATCCTCGTCAGTCGGCACGCGCCGCTGCGAGGCGGCATCGCCGGGCCGTGCGGCTGGGGGCCCGACTTCATCGCGGGGCTCGTCGGCGTCACGCGCATGGAATCGCCCGAGCTCACGCTCCGCGGCTTGCCCGAGGGCGAGACGGTGCATGTCGCCCTGCTCAACTACGACAACTCCGCTGGCCTTGGCGGCGAGTCGTACCGGTTGGGCGAACGGGCGACCGTGCGGTTGCCGATCTACGCCGCTTGGAGTAACGGCAAATTCGACCCGCCGGCAGACCTGTTGCCGTTGGTCGAGTACATGGAAGCTAACAAGCTGCGCGGCCGGCAGCTGATTGACCCGGCGGGCAATCTCAACGGCGCCGACTACTTGCAGTGGATGTGGCAACACGCCGCCGACGAGGTCGCAATCCCGGGATTCGGCGAGGTGCGATTGATCGACGTCTCGGCGGCGGAAGCGCATTGCATGCTACGCCGTTCACACCGCCAGCGAATCGAGCGTCAGCAGCAGCGCGCGGCACAAGCCCCGACAAAGTGACGGCGGGGCGCGTCGGTCCCCGGCACAGAGCTCTTGAGAACTGTCCCCGCCGGGAGTGCGAGGCTCCGGCGAGCAAGAACCAGGAGCCCCCTTCCGGGCTCAGCAGAGCTTCGCACTCCCTGTGCCGCTCCGCCACTTGGTCTTGGGGCGAAGCACAGGACGAAGCGATCCGACTACGCGGCGCGGTCCGCGCGGCGGTCGTCTGCTTGGGGACGCTGCTTGCCGTTGGCAAGTTCCCACAGCCGCGCCTGTTTCATAAAGCTGTAGAACGCGCTGGACCAGGCGACTTGCAGCCCCACCACCCCGTCGAGAAAGCCGCGGTGCAGGACATAGTCGCGCAGGAACCGCAGCGGCGGTTGCAGCAGCAACCGGCGAAAGCTCGGTTTGCGTCCCGCGGCCAGCCACTGCTCGGCCTGCACCTGCGAGTACCGGTCGAGCTTGCGCAGCCAGTCGCCCCACGACCAGAAGGTGTAGTGATCGAGCCGGGCCGCCAGCGTGCCGATGCGGCCGGTGGGGATTTCCACTTCGCCGTGGTCGCTGGGGCCGTGGTAGCGACCCAGCTCGCGGCGGAAGAATCGCAGCACGCGGTCGCGGCCCCAGTCGGTATGCCGCACCGGGTGTCCCATCAGGTGGTTGTTGCGAAAGACCCAGTAGCCGTCCTGCTCGGGTCCGCGCGCCAGCAGTTCGCGCAGCTCGGCGGCCAACTCGGGCGTCACGCGCTCGTCGGCGTCGACGATCAGCACCCACCCGTGGGCGGCTTGCGGGATCGCCCAGTTCTTGAAGTCGCCGGAAGTGCGGTACTCGCGTTCGATGATGCGGCAATCACCGCGCTCGCGCACGTACTCCAGCGAACCGTCGGTGGAACCCGAATCGGCCACCAACACCTCGTCGGCCACCAACTGCGCGGCGTCAATGCACGCCGGCAGGTTGGCAAGCTCGTTTTTGGCAGGGATGAGGACGGTCAGTTGGGCGGACATGCGCGCTCGACATACTTGGGAGTTGGCTGCTAGTAGTTGCTCGGCATGCTGTTGGCTCGGCTGAGCTGATCGTCGTAGTGTTGCCGTTTCGCGGCCCGGTCGATGCCGCCGCCGCTGTACGCGTCGCCGAACACGCCGAAGAGCGCGTCGGGAATGATGGCGCAACCGGTCAGCAGCAGCACCGCGAACAGCGGGACCAGAAACGCCAAGCGGCGGCGTCGCAAGGGAGCCTCGCAAACGGGGGGAGTGTTTGGGCGAGAACATTAACGGGTTTGCCGGGCCGGGCCAATTGCGATTCCCCGCGGGGCGCCAGCACCCGCTGGTGCGAACGAACTTCGCGAAGTCGCGCAGAATTGCCCACATTGACCCGCCGTAGCTTGAGGTTCGCCCGTCGGAGCGCCATCATCGAGGGGTCGCTGCCGTTGGAGACAATTGTCCCGCGAGGGGCCGTCTCGCCGACGCGGCGGAATCCATCATCCGTCAATTCTCGTGGGGATCGCCCATGTTCGCGCCCAAAGCCACTTTCACAGTCGTCGCATCACTGCTGGCATCTGCGGTGCTTTCCAACTCCGCCCGCTCAGCCGAGCCTGGCGATCCGTTGCCTCGCACCGGCGATGAAATCGTTGTCTGCGGGCAGCTGTTCCACACCACGGCCCCCGTGGTCTTGTGGATGGACCCAGGCGGGTACGACGCCTACCGCGTCGAGCGACGCTTCAGCCCCTACGATCGCAGCAGCTGGCGCGATTCGGTCGAGGACGCGGGGCTCGACACGCCCAACCGCTACGGCCTGCGCACCGACGGCCTGTCGGACGAGCAGATCGAACAAGTCCGCGGCGGCGGCTGGGACCTGCCGCTGTTGCAAGAGAAGGTCGATCAGTTCGTCATGCACTACGACGTGTGCGGCGTGAGTCGCACCTGCTTCAAGGTGTTGCATGACGCCCGCGGTCTGAGCGTTCACTTCATGCTCGACGTCGACGGCACGATCTACCAGACGATCGACCTCAAGGAGCGGGCCTGGCATGCGACCACCAGCAACACGCGCTCCATCGGCATCGAGATCGCCAACATCGGCGCCTACCCGCCGGGCGATCTCGACGTGCTCAGCCGCTGGTACGTGCCCCATGCCGACGGCGGCGTCCTGCTGCGGCCGCCGGTGCAGGTGACCGGCATCCGCACGCCCAATTTCGTCGGGCGGCCCGATCGCAAGGAACTCATCACCGGCACGATCCAAGGGCGGGAGCTCTCCCAGTACGACTTCACGCCCGAGCAGTACGACTCGCTGACCAAACTGACCGCCACGCTCTGCACGATCTTTCCCAAGATCGAGTGCAAGTATCCCGTCGACGAAGCGGGCGAGCTGATTCCCCGCAGGCTGCCGCAGGATCAGCTCGACTCGTATCAAGGCGTGCTCGGGCACTTTCATATCCAGACGAACAAGACCGACCCCGGGCCGGCGTTCGACTGGGAGAAGGTGATCGGCGGAGCCCGCGAACTCATGCAGAAGTGAGCGCGGCGCTGCCGCGGTTTACTGGGCGGCCGCCGCGGCGGGCCCGTTGCTATCCGCCGTCTGTTCTTCCATCCACGCGACGCCGGCGCGAATGTTGCCGAACACGTCGCCGCGCCAGCCGTGGCCGCCCTCGTAATCCAGCAGCTTGACCGTGGCCCCGGCGGCGGTGAGATCCCTCACGGCCCGCTCGGCCAGGGCGTATTTGCAGACTGTGTCCTGCGGCGAGTGTAAGAGAAAGTAAGCGTGCCCCCGTGCGTTTTCCAGCGGCGGGAACATGCCCGGGTAGAAGATGCTCATCGCCGGCATCGTGGCCGTGATCGGCGTCTTTTCGGTGAGCGACGCCGCGTAGACCGCGGGCCCGCCCGAGGACCACGCCAGCGCAAACACGTGCCGGCGATCCAGCTTGTGCCGCGACGCGACGTCGGCGACCACGGCGGTCATGAACTTTTCGGTCGACATCTTCATGCCCTGTTCGGGTTTCTTCTCCGTTGGCCACACGGCCTGCTGCCGCTTCGACCATTGCGGGGCGATCAGCTCGGCGACGATGTAGCCCTCCGGCAGCGCGTACTTGGAGATCCGCTTGACGAAGGGCAGAAAATCGCGACTGCCGTCGCCCCCCGGCAACACAAGCAACAGCTTGTAGCCGTCAGCGGGGGGCTGAGCGTCGGCCGGCGGGCCGATCTGCACATATAGCAGCTTGCTGCTGTCGGCAATGCGGTAAGTCTTGTCCGGCACGTCCGCCACGTCGTCCTGAGCGCAGGCTCCTCGCGACGTCGCGACAATCAAAACGGCCGCGAGCGGAACGGTGCGAAAAGCGAAAGTGATCAAGGCGGTCATGATTGAGTCTCCCAAGTCCAAGGGGCGTCGAAGAGGAGTTTTTTTGAAAAAGGGGACAGGCACGCTCCCTGCGAGCCAGTCCCCTTTTTCAACCAGGGCGTCAGGGGGAGTGCGAGGCTCTGCCGAGCCCCGCAGCGGTCGCCAAGTTCTGGCTTGCCAGAGCTGCGCATTCTCGTTGCCGACGAACCTATTTACCCGTGCGATGCTTCATCGCAAGCAGCTCCGGCACGGTCGCGTTGCGATGGTCGGCATACCACTGGCTGTACTCTGCCGGGTCATTGGCGATCTCGTCGCCGGCGTACTCGCTGACGTAGGCCTGGGCGTAGTCGCGAACCTCCACGTCCGCATCGGTCATTCCCAGGTGCAGCACTTGCAGCACGTGCGGATGCACCTCGGGCTGCAGTGGTTTGCTGAAGGCGAATGTTTTGAGGAGTCCCGTTTTCACGTCGGGCTGCAAAATCTCCGGCCAAGCCGCCCGCACGGCCGCCAGCGCCGCGTCAGGATCTGCGGCGAGCAAGTTTGGTCCGAAGGCGAACGCCGTTTGCATGTGATCGCGCAGATCGAGAATCTGCTGGACCAGGCCCTGCTGATCCTCCGCTTGCATCTGGGCGATGGTCCGGCGACTCTCAAGCAATTGCCAGGCGAGGACCGCCGTCGTCGCGGCGAGCCCCAGCAGCACCAGGTTCGTCAGCCGGCGCATCCACAGCCGGTCGCCTAGATCGATGCGTTGGCACTCGCGGGCATATTGGTCGAGGTCGCCAAATTGCGCCGCCGCCTGCCGGCGCGCCTCGTCCGCAGGCGCCCCGTCGTGCATCAGTTGTTCTTCCAGCATCGCCACGTGGACTTGCAGTTCGGCGCGCACGTCGGCTTCGATTTCCGCCGAAGTCCGCGGATCGCGCGGCCAGAACCATTCGGACAGGACTGCCGTCGCCCTCACGCCAAGCCTCCCCGGCATTCGGCGGCCAGCACTTTGGTGACGGCGGCCACCGCCGCCTCCCACGCCGCGGTTTGCGCCTTGAGTTGGCTGCGTCCGCTGCGAGTCAGGCGGTAGTACTTCGCCCGGCGATTGCTTTCCGAGACGCCCCACTCGGACTCGACCCACCCCCGCCGCTCCAACCGGTGCAGCGCGGGGTACAGCGACCCCTCTTCAATTCGCAGCGCCTCGTCGCTGGCGACGTGAATATGCCGGGCCACGCCGTAGCCGTGCTTCGCGCCGCCGACGAGCGACCGCAGCACGAGCATGTCGAGGCTGCCCTGCAGCAGCGAATTGTCTTGAGCCGTCATCGAAACTCCTGCGGCGAGTCGCTTCCCTAGATCATCTATGGGAAAGCGTACGGCAACTCCCATAGAACGTCAAGGGGAGCGACCCGCATCGCGAGCAAGCGGCCAAGTCCGTGATAGGAGCAGGCCTGAAAGGCCCCGCTACGAAAGCCCAGAACGCTGCCCTGGGACGCCTGCGGCGGCAGATTTCGGGATTTCTGGGCGATTTCGCGTAAAATGACCTGACCGGCCGACATTTACCCTTACGGAACACTCTCCTCCGGAACACTCCCGGTCTCCACCCCCCCGAGGCGAAGTTGCGGCCCCGTCCGCGCGGGGGCGACCGTCTCGCCGCAGCGCAGCGGGTCCGTGCGACGACCGCGAACCGAGTTGCGACGATTCGTCTGGCTATTCGCAAACCGAGAAGAAGCATGCATTCAGCCAAGCTCCCCCTGCTGTCGGCCCTGATCGCAGCCGCGACGCTGTACGCGGTGACGCCCTCGGCCCAGGCGGTGCTCACCTACACCATCAGCGGCACTTGGGACACCACCGCGCGCCGCGACGCGGCTGACGCCGCCATGCAAGCGGTGGTGAATCTCTACAACGCTTACTCGCCCACGGGGTTCGATAACCGCAACGTCTACGTCTATTACGACGCCGGCATTCCCACGGCGCAGGCCAGTTACGGCGGCGCGATCGGCTTCGGCGGCACCTACCCGGCCCAGCGCGTCACGCAGCACGAAATGGCCCACTACTTGGGCCTGCCGTCGGGGAATTGGAACTCGCTGATGTCCGGCGGCTGGTCGGGACCGCAGGCGGCAGCGCTGGTCAAGCAATTCGACGGCGATCAAGCCACGCTCAACGGCGACAGCATCCACTTCTGGCCCTACGGCTTGAACTACGACAACGAGTTCAGCGGGATCAACGCCCAGCGGCAGGTCGCCATGGTGTACGCCATGCGCGCCGACCTGGGCATCGGCCCGACGGCCCATCCCTCCGCCGCGACCACCGTCGCGCTGACCGCCAGCGACCCGTACGGTCAATCGGGGTTCAACTACTCCGACCGCTGGAGCGACGGCTACTTCGCTCACGCGGGGGCCGACTACTCGACCGGCCCGTACCAGATGCGCACCCCGCAGAGCGCCAACAGCTTTACCTTCGCCGGCCGCTCCCTCACGCTCGACGACTCGACCGACAGCACGGGGCTGCTGTTCAAGGGCGAAGGCGCCGGCGGCGTGGTCACGATTGACGATTTGCAGCTCGACGGCGGGTGGATCACCCACGCGGGCACCAACGGCGTGGCCGACCTCTTCCAGCTTGCCGGCAACGTGAACGTCGTCAGCGATTCGAACATCCGCGCCAACAACGGCAACATCAACATCCTGGCCGACGTGCATGGCGACGGTGCGCTCACGATTCGGCCCACCTCCAACATCAACGAAAACAATCGCTACGTGCGATTCAAGTCGGCCCACAACACGTTCACCGGCGACATTGTGAACGAAGCGCGGTTTGAACTGGCCGCGGGGGCGAATTTCAAATTCGAGATCGGCCCCGCCGGTGTCAGCAACGCCATTACCGGGGCGGCGGCGCGGACGACGCTCATCAACGGACTCTTTGAATTCGACTTCAGCGGAGCTTCGGCCAACCAGGGCGACTCGTGGGCGCTGGTCACCGCGGCGAATACGTCGTATGGCGCCAACTTCAACATTGCCGGCTTCGACAGTACTGGAGGCGTGTGGAGCAACGGCGACTACTCCTTTACCCAAGCGACCGGACTGCTGACGCTGGTGACCGCGTGGGCGACCGACGGCGGCGGCCTCTGGAGCAACGCCGGCAACTGGACGGGCGGCGTTCCCGCCGCGGGTGGCGACGCCACGCTCGGGTCGGCGCTGACGGCGCCCCACGCCCCCGCAACGGTCAGCCTCGATGCGCCCGTGACGCTCAATCGATTGACGTTCGACAACGCCAGTCGCTACGTGATCGCCGGCGCCAACGCCTTGACTCTCACCGGCGGCGCCCAGCTGGCGGCCAAGAGCGGCAGCCACGAAATCGCCGTCCCCGTCGCCGGCACGGCCGGCCTCGCGATCACCGGCAACGGCACGGTGGAACTGTCGGCGGCGAACCCCTACTCCGGCGACACCAACATCCACAGCGGCACGCTCAAGTTGACCGGCGCGGCGACCATCGCCAACTCGGCAAACATTCGCGTGCATCCCGGCGCCACGCTCGACGTGTCGGGCGTCAGCGCCCCGTTCACGCTCGCCGGCGGGCAAACCCTGCACAACGACAGTAACACGACCGTCGTGGGCAACGTGGCCGCCGCCAGCGGCGCGGTTGTCACAGGCGCCGGCGCGTTCGCCGACAACCTCGACATGCAGGCCGGCTCCACGCTGCGCATCGGCGCCGCCGGGCTGCCGATTGCTTCCTCGCTCGCCCTGATCGACAACTTCGACTCGTACAACAACAGCACGAACCAAAACATTGGCGCCCACGGCAACGGCGACGTCACCGGCGGCAAGTGGGACGGCGTCTTCGACGGCACCAACAACGGCCAGATCGTCGACAACGCCAACCCCGCCGACAACGCCCTGGTGGCGTTCGGCATTCCCGGGCAAGGGGCCGGCGGCTGGCGCGGCGGCGTGACCAACCTGGCCGCCAACTTCCCGACCGACGTCAGCCTCCCCGACGGCGACACGGCCACCTATTTCTTTCAAGTCATGAACGAAGGCAACGCCTATGCCGACACCATGATCGGCCTGACCGAGACGCTCGGCTCGTTGGACATCAACGACGCCTGGCAGGATTTTTCGGTCATGCCGTTTGTCGCCGGCAACCCCGGCTCGGCGCAGCTCAAAGCGGCCGGCCAAACCATCGCGCCGCTGGTCGACGGACAATGGCAGAACGTGTGGCTGGTCGTGGACAACGCCAACAAGACCTTCGACGTTTACACCTCCACCGGCGACGATCAGGGCGTGCTCGCTCTGAACGATGTGGGGTTCACCTATCAGGCCAATCCCGTCAATCTCGAAGCGTTCGGCATCGCCGGTCGGGAAGACGGCCGCGTGCGGATCGACAACATCTACGTCGCCGAGGGCGAGAATACGGCCAATCCGCTGGCTGCCGGCGGCGGCATTCTCTACGCGCCCGAGGTGCTGACCGTCGCGGGCGACGTGACGCTGCAAGCCGGCTCGACGGTGAGCTTCGACATTGCCGCCGCGGGCGTGAACGATCGGCTCGACATCGGCGGCGAGTTCCTGGCGGCCGGAACGCTCGCCGTGACGCTGGACGGCGCCGCGCCGGCGCTGGGCCTGGGCGACGCGTTCGACCTGTTCGACTTCGCCACGGCGGCCGGTTCGTTCGACGCCTTCAACCTGCCGTCGCTCGCCGCGGGACTGGTCTGGAACGTGTCGGACCTGACCGTCACGGGCGAGCTGAGCGTCGTGGCCGACGTCGACCTGGACGACAACGGACTGGTGGACGGCGGCGACTTTCTGCTGTTGCAGCGAAGCGATCCGGCGGCGCTCGCGACCTGGCAGAACCAGTTCGGCAACCACGTCATCGCCTCCGCGCCGCCCCCGCCCCCCCGAACCGCCGCCGTACCCGAACCGGCAACGGCGACGTTGGCGGGGTTGTGCGCCTTTGTCAGCGGACTCGCCGCACGGCGCCTACGCCAAAGGCGTTGCAGTTGATAGCCTAGTGCATTGTCAAGATTAGCAAATGACAAAGCACGAGGGTTGCCGCATCTGTGGCAACCTTCCGTCCAGATGCGTCTCTGTCGTCGACCCTGCCAGGGTCGCAGCACGCTCCTTCCCTGACAGGGAAAACGTTTCCAACGGCAACGTGACCCGGGGTCGGCCGCTTCTGAGTGATCTTGCAATTGCGGCAAGCATTAATCCGCGTTGCTCTCTGGCGTCCACATTTGGGTCTCCCCAATTTGGCCCCGCGCGGGCCGTCTCGTGCATGCCGGAATCGCCAGTACTTGCGTACAATGTTTCATGTATGTAAAATGGAATTGACGGAGATGATAATCCATGACTCAATCGATCCATGTCGACAGCGCCGCAACGGTGGCCGCCCGAATCAAGGAAGCCCGCTTGGCCACGGGAATGTCGACGCGCGCCGTTGCTGATTTGATCCGCGATAAGTTCCCCGGCGTTTCGATCTCCCATGCTACGATCGCCAACTACGAGAAATTGGCTGCGTCGCCGCCAATGAAGATCCTTGAGATCTTTGCAACGATTTACGAGCGGCCATTGAAGTGGTTTCTCGAACGCTCTGAGCCGTTGCGCGGCGTTCGATACCGATGCGTGTCGTCGCGCGTTCTAGTAAGAGAGCGTAACCAATACGAAACGCAAGCCCAGCATTGGCTTGAGGGGTATACGCGAATTGAACGGCGTCTAAAGCAGCGGCTCACCCCGACCAAGAAGATCAAGGCAGCGTACAAGGACGAGTCGCCGGAGAAACTGGCCGAAATTGTCAGAACGGAATGGGATTACCGGCCAAAGGACGCCATCCGTAGCGTGATCGAGATCATGGAAGGCTTCGGCATCCGCGTCATTGAGCTTCAGACGCCATTTCGGATTGACGGACTCGCTGCCCAATTTGGATCTGAGTTCGCTGTCGTTCTCAATCCATCTCAGGCCAACGACCGTTCTCGTCTCAATGCGGCTCACGAACTGGCGCATGTGCTGTACGGCGATTGCATTACCTCAGGGCGACCAACGCGCGCGATGGACGATCGCGCTTTCGAGTTCGCGTGCAGTCTGCTGATCCCGCCAGCGGAGCTGAAAGATGTATTTATAGGACGGTCTGCGGTCGCGCTCAAAGAAGCGAAGGAGTACCGTGGAATCTCAATGGCTGCGATGATCTACCGTGCTGAGAAGCTTGGTATTATTGACGCCAGGGCCGCCAAGAAGCTTTGGATACAGTTCGCAAAGCGCGGATGGCGAGCCAATGAACCGGGCTTCGTCAGGCCAGACCGGGCTACCCGCCTGGAAACCATGATCGAAAAAGCCGTACTGCAAAAGCAGGTAACATGGTCCGAGGCTGCCACGACTCTGGGCGTCAGCAGGGCCGAACTTGACCACCGAATTCGGCAGGCGATCCAGCCGCCAGAGATTTCCGATGGCCACGAACAGGAAGGAGCCGGTTTCGGACCGCGACTGTTTTCTCAGTCGTAAATGAAATGAGCCTGGCACACGCCAGGCTCAAATCCTTGGAATCGCCACGACGCCTCCTACAGCAGCGGCGAATCCCAACCACTTATGAATGGATTTTACCAAATTATGTCAAGAAGAACCATGCCACTTAGTGGCGACGAGGACCAGCTTTTCAGAAAACTTTACACGTCGTGGCAGATTCCGCGCGGCCAGTACAAGAGTCATCCGGGCTATCTTGAAAAATTCACTGAAATGTGGAATCGGCTGTCGGGACGTAATGACTCTGCTGACGATGTGTACCACTACATGGAAACGAAGCAGAAGACCACAAAGCGTCTCCCTGAACCGTGGCCGACATTCAACGGAGTCTTCAAAAAACTGGACCCACCAGACATTGCGCTTGCGCCGGCGCACACGATCGTGCTGTGCGATCTCTATCGCAAGCATATTCTTCCGCTTGGCGTGGCCAGTGATTCGCTGGCGTTCCGCGAAGACCTGTTGAATGTGCTGGCTCGCGGATTCGCAAAACGAACTGGCCTGAATATCGTGGGAATGGTGCTTGCGTCGGTCCTTGAGAAACTGCGAAAGAACGGTCGCCTTCCGCGACTTGGCGACACCGGGATCGGGTTCGACGACCTCGATGAGCTTGGTTGATTAACAATCGTGTCTGCCGTGACAAGGCCCGAGCGCCGCTTGGCTCTCGGGTCTTGTCTTTGCGCAAACAATTTAGTCGGAGTCGTCCGGCGCAGAAAATGAGCCCCGCGCGGTCGCAGGCCCGCCGGGGCTCTCGTGTCGTACCATACCGCAATCCACGTCGCCGAGATCGGCGGCCTTCGTTATTATTGTACCGCGCTCGCCGAGTTTATCTGCAGCCTCGCGATCAAATGTGCAGGCGGCAATCGCTGTGCAAGGCCTGCCGAGCTGGAAGCTGGTACAAACTTCGGCTCGGCAGGAGCCTCGCCCTTGGGGACAGAGCCGGGTTGCTGCCAACAACGCATCGACGCGCCGCGGCTTACGCGTGCGCCTTGACCCACTCGCGCAGGTCGTGCGGCGTGTCGTCGGCGCGGTTCATGGTGGGTAGGATTTCGTGCAGCATGCCGCCGTCTTCATCGAGGTCGGCCACCGAGTCGAGCACCAGGTCGGGCTGGTACGCGTAGTTCTTCAAGTCCTCGGGGGACGTGCCGCCGGAGAGCACCAGGATGGTGCGGTAGCCCATTTGCACGCCGCCGACGATGTCGGTCTCCATGGTGTCGCCCACCATGATCGTTTCGCTGGTGGCCATGCCGAGTTCCTTGCGGGCTTGCCGCATCATCACGGGGCTGGGCTTGCCGACGCTGAACGCGCGGATGCCGGTGGCTTCCTCGATCAGCTTGACAATCGCCCCGCAGCCGGGCCGGGTGCCGGTGGGCGTCGGGCAGTTGGGGTCGAGGTTCGTGGCGATCAACTTCGCCCCGTCGACGACCAGCTGCACGGCCTGCTCGACCATTTCGAACGACAGCGTGCGGCCCTCGCCCACGACCACGTAGTCGGGCGACTTGTCGACGATGGCGTAGCCGTTTTCATGCAACGCGTTGAGCAGCCCGCCCTCGCCGATGACAAACGCCGTGCCGTGCGGTTTCTGACTGGCGAGAAACCGGGCCGTGGCCATCGCGCAGGTGAAGATGTGCCTTGGCTCGACCGGCACGCCCATGCGCGTGAGCTTCATCGCCACGTCGCGGCGGGTGCGTTGGCTGTTGTTGGTGAGAAACAGAAACGGGATGCGTCCGCGCAGCAAACTCTCAATGAATCGATCGGCGCCGGGGATCAATTCGCTGCCGCGATAGATCACGCCGTCCATATCAATCAGAAAGCCTTTTTTTGTTCCGATAGCCATAGCGCGTAGGATCGCTCCAATCGAGGGGGGACATCGATTCCAACGGCCGCGTCACGTCCTCGTGCGGCGATCGATGCTCAGTGGGAAGGTCGACGCCAATATTTCTGGCGTCGCCGAGAGGTGGGTCCGACAAATTGATCGTGGGTGCGGCAATCCTTGCCGCGCGGGCCCCGTCAAACGCAAGCAGGGCTCGTCGAACGACCATGACGCAAGCGCCGTGCCAAACGCCGGCAGCGATCGACCGCCAGTGTGATCGGTCCGCAATTTGGCGACTCGAAATGCACCAAGCCGGCCCACACAACTGCTATCACGCACCCCGATTCGTTGCAGCGGTCGCCCTGATTTGCGCAGCCTTGCGCAGAAACTAGGCACAAGAGAACGGGGCGGCGCGAACGGGGACGGCTCAGGCAGCTGCCGATCGCCCCAGCGCGGCGGCCAACTCGTCGAGACAAGCGGCACTCTTGCCCCAGTCGTAGAGTTGCCCCGGAATATTGGCCTCGGCGAGCACGCTTGATCCGACGCTGGCGGACGAAATCGTGATCCTCAACTCGCCCTCGAAGGACCGCAAGTCGGACGGCAGCGCCGCCAGCAGGCGACATCCCGCGGGCAGCTGCTCGGCGCTGCGCAGCGATCGGCCCGAGCGGGCCAGCCAGCACAACGTCTCGACGACCGCGACGCCGACCGGCAGCGGCGCCTGCAAAGCGCGCTGTTTACCGGTTTTGAGCCCCAGTTTCTTATTGAGCGGCAACGCGAATTTTGCGATCGCCGACAGCGCGATGCCGCCGGTGACCCCGCCCAACAGGCCGTCGCAGATCGACAGAAATTGCTCGCCGCTCAGTCGCTGCGGCGACGCCCCGGCCGCCGCATTGAGCCGGCGCCGCACTTCAGGGTGAGCGATAAGCCGTTGATAGTCGCAGCACGTCGTCCAATCGCCGTCGGGCGTTTCGACGCGGTCAGTTTCAGGTTCCTCCGCCGCTTCGTTTCGACCTGCCAGTCGCGTGCCGCATGACGAACAGAAATTGCCGCCCGCGCGGGCGCCGCAGTTGGAGCAGTACATGGCAGTCGCCTTCAGGGGGGGGAGTGCTACCGTTTGCCCAGAAGAGTGGGGTGGCTGGGGACGTAGCGAAGCCCCCAGGGAACTCCACTGGGGGCTCCCTGCGGTCGTCCGTAGCCGCCTTGACCGAGTTCAAACGGTATCA
>JAGQOU010000007.1 GCA_020427145.1 Planctomycetales bacterium
GTACACGCTACGCCCAACTTCCGCTGACGCGAACGCAGACCGAGACGAGCGGCCCCGCAGCTGCCTGGGCGCGGGGTCCCGAGTCACACATGTGCGGCGGGCGACCGGCCTGACGGCGACGTTGCGGTCGTAGCGGACGCCCTGTCGGGGCGTGGGGGCGCGCCTGGCGCCGAGGGGGGGCGGCTCACGGCGTCGGGGCGCCCCTTCCCTCGGCCGCCGGCGCGTCGGGAATCGACGGGCGGGCGTCCCGCTGGCGCCCCGGCTGCGGCAAACTGGCGAGTTTGCCATTGACTTTGCCGGCGGCAGTTCCGTAAACTTCTCGACGATCTTTACCAAGACAAAAAAGACAAACTGGCGGCCGCCTTCGGTTCCCGTACCGGAATGTTCGGCGCCTTTGCCTTCCGCAAATGGCCGTCTCTACACGGCTGCATGCCCCACGCACTCCCCGCCGAAATCTTGCCGGAGGCAATTTCGGCCCTCTCCCGCTTTCCCCTTTGGAGGAATCTCGTGTCGACTGCTGCGCTCACTGAGTATCGTCGCATCACCCACAACGGCCAGCCCCACTACGGGCAGCACCTGATTGCCACGTGCTTGGGCTGCAACGAGTCGATCCTGTCGATCGACCGCATGACCGAGTTTTTGAAGACCATGGCCGACGAGATCGACATGGTGCGCTACGGCGAGCCGCTGGTCGCCCGGTTTGGCGGCGGCATCGAAACCGGCATCTCCGGCGTCCAACTGATCGAGACCAGCGCCATCGTCATTCACACGAATGACGCGCATCGCGACATGTATCTCGATGTGTTTAGCTGCAAGAGTTTCAAGGAAGAGACCGTCCGGCGCGTGCTCGACGATTTTCTGCTTCCCGCTACCGTGAATTGCGAGACGATGTACCGCAAATGAGACTTTATCCCGATTTCCTGCCCGTAATTCCCGACGAGCCGCAACCCGGGGATTTTCTCGTCCGACGGATCGACGACCAACAGGGCGAAGGGGTGATTGCGCTGCGCGATTTCGCTGCCGGCGAGACGCTGTTCCGCATGAACGGCATCCCCATGACCGAGGTCACGCAGCACACGCTGCAATTGGCTCCGGGCGTCCACCTGCACGACCCCTGGTTGGCTGGCAAGGTGCTGCATAGCTGCGCACCGAACTGCCGACTGGAAGGGGCCACGCAGCTGTACATCGCCGTACGCGACATCGCCGCCGGCGACCTGTTGACGATGGACTACGACGAAACCGAAGACGTGCTTTACCGCAGCTTTGAATGCCGCTGCGGAGCCCCGGAGTGTCGGGGATACGTCGCCGGTCGTTTGGTCCCCGTCGCGGCAACGTCAGTACAGTAGTCTCGGGGCATCCCCCCAAGACCACGACCGCTCCGACCGGCCCGCCGCAATTCGCGGCGGGCCGGTTTTTTTGTGGCGGTGGATGGAAGAATGAGCGGCCAGCGCCGCTGGCCGATAGCAGCTAGCAACGCCCGCAATTGAAGTTGGCCGGATTGCCGAATCACGCTAGACTGCCAGCTCACTGGGAACTGCCGCGCCACGGAGGCGCGCCCACCGCTCGCGCAAGGAGGCGTCGATGTCGCAGCCCCCGCTCCGTTTTGTTCATGCCAGCGACCTGCGGCTCGATCGTCCGTTGGGCGGGGTGACCGAGGTTCCCCCCGAGCTGCGCGAGGCGTTTCTCGAAGCCCCTTACCTGGCGGCCGAGCAAGTCTTTGAGACCGCGCTGGCCGAGAACGCCGACGCGGTGTTACTCTCGGGCAACATCGTCGATCTGTACCAGGCGGGCCCCCGCGCCGCGGCGTTTCTTGCCAAGCACTTTCAGCGATTGGCCGACAACGGCATCGAGGTGTTTTGGGCCGGCGGGCAGGTCGATCCGCCCGACGCCTGGCCCGCCAGCGTGCGCCTGCCCGAGTCGGTGCATCGGTTCGGCGTGGGCCGGGTCGAGTCGTTCGCCATCACCCGCGGCGAGAAACCGATCGCGCGGATTCAAGGCATCAGTCGCTCGCCCGGACAGGGGCTCGACGACAGCGGATTCCATCGCGACGCCAACGGGCTGTTCACCATTGGCGTGGCGTTCGGCACGGCCGCCTCGCCCGGGGCCGAGGGCGACCGCGTGCATTACATGGCGCTGGGCGGTCAGCACCGTCGGCAAACGGTCGACCAATCGCCGGGGATCGCGCACTACGCCGGCACACCGCAGGGCCGCAGTCCCGCCGAGCCGGAAGCCCACGGCTGCACGGTGGTGTCGGTCGACGAAACGGGCCATGTGAAAACGCTGTTCGTCGCCACCGACGTGGTGCGGTGGGTCACCGAAACCGTCGAGGCGACCGCCGGCTGCGACGAGGCGGCGCTGCTCCGGCTGATCGAACAGAAGGCCGACAAGCTGCGCGAGAAACACGTCGGACGCGACCTGCTGGTCACGTGGCGCATTACCGGTCGCGGCGAATTGCTCAACTACCTGCGTCCCGACGGCTACGGCGCCGAATTGCTGACCCGATTGCGCAAGAAATGGGCCAAGGAGTCGCCCGCGCTGTGGAGCGTGTCGCTGGAATGTCGCGAACCGCTGCAGGCGCCGGGCGAGTGGTACGACGAAGAAACCATCCGCGGCGACTTGCTGCGGCAGTTTCGCGAATTTGAGAACGACGCGACCGCGGCGTTGGAATTGGAGTCGTTCCTGCCCGAAGACCGGCCGACGGGCGTGTACGCCGAACTCGCAGAGATCCCCAGCCACCAACGGGCCGAGCTGCTGCTGGCCGCGTCAAAGCTGGGCATGGAATTGATCGCCGTGGACGACGAAGACTGACCGCCTCCGGGGAGGGCGAGGCTCTGCCGAGCCTCGCAATGAGCAATCTTGGGGCTCGGCCGAGCCTCGCTCTCCCGGGGTCGCCGCCGATCGTTTGACAGCCGATAGCTAAGAGCCTTAACCCATGAAACTCACCGATCTCGACATCGACGGCTTTGGCGTGTGGCACGACCTGAAGCTGGCGAATCTTTCGCCGCGGGTCACCGCCTTCTACGGCGCCAACGAGGCCGGCAAGACCACGGTCATGCAGTTCATTCGCACCGTGCTGTACGGGGTGACTCCCGAGCGGCGCAAGCGATATCTGCCGCCGCTGGACGGCGGCCGACCCGGCGGCACGCTGGGGGTGATCGAAGGCGACAATCGGTTTCACGCCAACCGCATCGCCGACCGCGGCGACGACGACGTCGGCCGGGTCGTCTGCACCACGCCCGACGGCGCCACCAGCGGCGACCGGCTGCTGCGCGACGCGCTGGGCGACATCGACGAAACGGCCTACACGAACATCTTTGCCGTGGGGCTCGACGAGATCCAAGAACTCGGCACGCTCAGCGGCACCAAGGCGGCCGAGTGGCTGTACCGGCTCACGTCGGGGATCGACCGGGTGAGCCTGTACGACGTGATGCTCGACCTGCGCAGCAACCGCACATCGCTGCTAGCCGACCGCTCGGTCACGTCCCGGATTCCCGAACTCGAAGCGACCCGCGATCAGCTTGTCGCCGACATCGACCGCCTGCGGCAGCGCAACCGGAGTTGGTCGTCGCTGGCGGTGAGAATCGCCGAGCTGGACGAACAGATCGCCGCCGCCGAGCGCGAAGTGCGCAAGTGCGAGCACCGCGCCCGGACCGCGGAAATCGCCGTCGGGATCAAAGACAACTGGCGCAAACGCGAACAGCTCGACCTGCAATTGGCGCAACTCGCCGGGCGCGTGAAGCTGCCCGAGGACGCCGTCGACCGACTCAACGAGCTGAGCGCGAAGATCGAAAAGCACCAGCGCCAAGCTGACATCCTGCAGGGCCAGCGGCAGCAGCTCAAAGAGGAATCGGAGCGGCTGGGCATCAATGAACTCTTGGTCAACTGCTCCTGCCGCATCGACGCCCTCGGCGAGCAGCGCGATTGGCTGCAGTCGCTTGAACGGCAGCGCGAGGACCTGGAGCGCGAGGCGCGGCAATTCGAGAGCCGCGTGGCCAGCGAACAGAAGCGATTGGCCGACGTGCTCGGGCTGGCGGAAGCCCGCCATCTGCGCGAAATCACCGAAACGGACCTGGAGAATCTGCAGCCGCAGATCGACGCGCTGCGGGCCGCTCAGAAACGGCTCGACGCGGCGCAGCGCAATCTCGACTCGCTCACCGAAAACGAGCGTTCGCTCAAGACGCAAATCGACACGGCCATCATCGGCGGCGAGCAGCACGGCCTGCCGATGGACTTGCAAGAAGCCAGCGACCTGGTCGCCCAGCTGCGCAAACGGATGCAGGTGGAGCAGCGGCTGGAGCAAGCCCGGCAGCATGAGTTGGAACTCGAACAGCAGGGTCACGAGCTGCTCGACGATCAGGTGATGCCGCTGTGGATGTTCGGTTGGCTGTTTGCCACGTTCGTGCTGGGCGCCCTGATGTTAGGCATTTGGGTGCTGGTGCCCGATGCGCCGTTCGGCAAATACGGCGGATTGATCGCCCTGTTGGGAGTGGGCGCCGCGGCGTTCGCCTGGATCTTTAAGTACTTCACCGAAGACAGCGCCGCCGAGCGACTCGACGCTTGTCAGCGGCAGATGGACACGCTCGCCCGCCAGATCGCCGAGACCGAGCGCGAGAAGGAAGCCGTCGACGCCGAGCTGCCGATGACCGACGGCTCGGTCCTGCTGCGGCTGCAGGCGGCTGAGCGGCATCTGGCCGAGTTGGAAAACGTTCTGCCGGTGGAAGCCCAACGCAAACAGGCGGGCAGCGCCGTCGCCGACGCCGAGGCCCGCGTGCGGCAGGCCCAACACGATCTCAATCAAGAAACCAAGCAGTGGCAGGCCAAGGTGGCCGCACTGGGGATGCCGGAGACGCTGGACGCCCACAAGTTGGCCAGCGTCGCGGAACGCTTTGCGACGCTCGGCGAATTGGAAGCCCGCGGCAAACACCGTCGCGAAGACGCCGCCGCGCGGCAACGCGAATACGATACGCTGCTGCGGCGCGTCCACGACCTAGCCGAAGAAACCGGCTGCCTGTGCGAGCTCGATGGCGACGAGGCCGAAGCGGACGCACTGGCCCAACTCGATCACCTGGTGAGCGAACGCCGCAAACAAGCCTCGGCGCTACAGCGTCGCGACGAGCTGCGCGAGAAGGCCAAGGAGCTGAAGGCCGAGGAAGGCAAACACCGCGAGTCGATCGGCGGGCTCAAGCGGCGTCGCACCGCGCTGTTCACCGGCGCCGGGTGCGCCGACGAGCAGGAGTTCCGCATGCTGGCCGCGGATCAGCACCAGGCCCGCATGATGGCCAACCAACGCGACTCGATCACGCGCGAAATCCTGGCCGCCATCGGCAAGCACGAACCCGAAGAGGTCTTTGCCGAGTTGCTCAGCCCCGAGGCGATCGGCATCCTGGAAACCTCGTGGGAGAGCGCCACCGCTCAGCTCGACGGCGCACAGGAACGACTCAAGGAGTTTGCCCAACAACGCGGCGTGCTGAAGCGCGAGCAGCAGGCGATTGAGGAAGACCGCTCGCTGGCCGAGCGGCAGCTCGACCTGGGCATTGTCGAACAGCAACTGGCCGCCGCCCGCCGCAGCTGGCGCGAGCACGCGGTTGTGAGCCGCATGCTCGAACGGATCCGCGCCGACTATGAAGCCCATCGTCAGCCGGAAACGCTGGCCGAAGCGTCCAAATACATGTCGGACCTGACCGGCGGACGCTACACCCGCGTGTGGACCCCGCTGGCCAACGACATCCTGCTGGTTGAGAACAGCGAGGGCGAGTCGCTGCCGGTCGACGTGCTCAGCCGCGGCACGCGCGAGCAACTGTTCCTGAGCGTGCGGCTGGCGCTGGTCGCCACGTTCGCCCGCCGCGGCGTCAACCTGCCGATGGTGCTCGACGACGTGCTGGTCAATTGCGACGCCGGGCGGGCCAAGCGCGCGGCCGACGTGCTCACGCGCTTCGCAGCCGGCGGTCGCCAGGTGTTGGTGTTCTCGTGCCACGAGCACATTTGGGAAATGTTCAAGGCGCTCGATGCCGATTGCCGCCGCCTGCCGAATCGCCGCGGCGGGGTCGTGATCGCCGAGCCCGAGCCGGTCGCCATCGTCGAACCAGAGCCAATCATCGAGGAAATCGAGGTCGTTGCCGAAGAGCCGGCGCCCAAGCGAAAGAAGCGCCGTCCGAAGCAGCGCACGGCGAAGCCGGTCGTTGAAGAAATCGTCGAGGAGATTGTCGAGCCGGCCGTCGAGGAACCGGTCGACTTCTACGAGTATCCCTTCGTCGAACGATTGGTCGAGGAGCGCGTGCCCGTTCCCGCCGAGCCGATGGAAGCGCAGACCGCCGTCTTTGATTACACGTTTGATTCGCAGCCGGTCGAGAGCGTCGCCGAGCCGATCGCCCCGGGCGCCCTGGCGTACATTGTCGCCGGCGACGAGTACGAAGACCGCCCCGTCGATCAGGCCGGCTACCTCGATTGGGACGACCACGACTTCGCCCACGACGAGCTCGCCGGGTACGAAATGCGCAGCGAGCGCCGCGCGTAGCACGCAGCATCTCGCGATTCATAGAGCCCAACGCGCATGCCGCGGGGAACTGCCCATGCGCCCGCGACGTGCCCCCACTCTCGCGGGGGGTGCCTGGGGACGACCGCAGGGAGCCTCCAGTGGAGTTTCTGGGGGCTTCGCTCCGCTCCGTCCGCGAGCCACCCAACTCTTCGGGGCAAACGGTATCACTGCCCCGTTTGCCTCGCCGCGGCAACTGAGCGACAATGCCAGTCTCGGTACAGTCGCTTCCACGTTGCGTTTTCTGATTGAGAGTGCGGTGAGACATGGTTTGGGCATTTGGTGATCTGGTTCTGCGGTCCGCGCGGAGACGACGGCTCTGCGTACTCTCCAGCTTGGTTGCGGCGCTGCTGGCGGCGACGCGCTTGGCCGCGCAAGACTCCGCGGCCGAACATGGCGCCAGGTCGACGACCATCGCC
This sequence comes from Planctomycetales bacterium, assembly GCA_020427145.1. Lineage (GTDB taxonomy): Bacteria > Planctomycetota > Planctomycetia > Pirellulales > Lacipirellulaceae. The sequence continues at coordinate 6,952 of JAGQOU010000007.1, forward strand.
CACAAAGTCGAGGGCCCGAGCGAGTTGCAGAACCTCATGCAACTCTCGCCGCGACTCTATTCGGGCGGCGAACCGCATGCCGCCGACGCCTTCGCCGAACTCGCACGGCGCGGAATCAAAACAATCGTCAGCGTCGACGGTGCCCGGCCCGACGTGGCCGAGGCGAAACGCCACGGGTTGCGTTACATCCACATTCCCATTGGCTACGACGGCGTCGACAAGCACGCTCAGCTTTCGTTGGTGCGATTGATGCGCGAGGCCGACGAGCCCATCTACGTTCATTGTCATCACGGCAAACACCGCGGTCCCGCCGCCGCGGCCGTGGCGTGCCTGGCCGCCGGCGAAATGTCACGCGAGCAGGCGATCGACTATCTCGTCCACGCCGGCACGGGCAAGCAATACGCCGGGCTCTGGCGCGACGTGTCCGGGTTTACGCCGCCGGCCGCCAACGAGCCGCTGCCCGAGCTCGTCGAAACGGCCAAAGTCGCCACGCTGGCCGCGGCGATGGCGGATCTCGACCGCGCGTGGGACCGCCTGAAGCTGTGCGCCGACGCCGACTGGCAAACCCCGCCCGATCACGCCGACCTGACGCCGGCGCACGAGGCGTTGTTGGTGTACGAGGCCCTACGCGAAAGCCGCCGCACGCTCACGGGCCCCCGCGCGGCACTTGCCGCCGATTTAAAACGGGCCGAGAAGATTGCCGCTCGATTGCGCGACAGCCTGGAGACGGGCGATTCCGCGGCGGCAAGCCAACAGCTGACGGCCCTGGAACAGAGCTGCACCCAGTGCCACGCCGAGCACCGCAATTGACCCGTCAGGCCGTTTTCCACGGCGAGCGGGGGGCGTCAGCCCCCTGTTGGCTCGCATGAAAACCGGGCTCAATTCAACACCGGGTTCGACGGAACAGGGGGCTCACGCCCCCCGCTCGCCGGT
>JAGQOU010000230.1 GCA_020427145.1 Planctomycetales bacterium
GCGGCCCGGGCGGAAACTCTTGGCACATCTGGCCGATCTTCTCGGCCAATGTCATCTCCGCGAGCAGGCGCTCGACGAACGCGTCGACTTCGTCGTCGTTGGCGCCCAACGGCGGCGGCGTCAAACGGCGGCGCGGTCGTTGGGCTTGTCCCTCGCCTCGCTCACGGGGCTGCGACCGAACTGTCGTCTTGACCTCGGGACCTGTTCGGATCGGGCCGGTCGGCGGCTCAGCCAAGGCACTTCGTTGAGCAGCCCAACAGCAGAAAGTCAGCAGCGCCGACAGGATCAGGAGGGAGTGGTGTCGGCGTGCCAGTTTCATGGATCAGCATTGTTTGTAGCGTGTCTGGTCGTCAAAGCCCGCGTCTCATAGATGCTCAACAGGGCGACCACGGCCAATGCCACGCCCGATGGTTCAGCAACCATCACGCCCGCTGACGAGGCATTGGGCGCCGGGGCGCCAAATTGCTGCTGCCACAGAGCGAGGTCGGAGCCATTGACCTGCCCGTCGAAGTTGAAATCGCCGCTGGTGTTCGCGGCGGGCTCGGCGGCGCCGTGCCCCCGCTGCCATTCGAGAAAGTCCTGCCCGTCGACGTCGCCGTCGCCATCGGCGTCGGCCGGCATGGGGAGATCGAGATTGCGAAAACTGACGCCGTCGAAGTGAACGGCGCCGCCCTCTTGCCCGGGTTGTCGCAGCACAAGCACGATCCGGGCTTCCACGGCCCCGGCCGGCGCGACCGCTGACAGATCGTGGGCGATCCATTGATCCTCATCTGACGCGCCGTCGGCGATCAACTCGATCGATTCGCCGAGCATCTCGGCAGTCCCGTACTGCCCGCCGAATTCGCTGTAGAACTCAATTTTCAGAAACGCTTGGTTTGCCGTCCCCGCGATACTGTCCTGCGAACGAATGAAGGTGCTCACGCCGGCCTCAACGTGGTCGCCTTCCGCCACGGTAATCCCCTGGGACACCCCCGAGAAATTGTCTTGTCCGTTGAATTGGCCGAACAGCTTCAGCGCGTTGTCGCCCTCCAGCGTCGCTTGATTGTGGACCTGCACGTTGGGAGTCGCGGCCAGCGTATTGCCGAAGACCGACCAGCCAGCCAATCCGCCGCCGTTGGTTTCGAACCCAGCGTTGGCAAACACTGTTGGCGGCGGGTTTGCGTCGCGCTCGAAAATCCGCACGTAGTCGACCAGCATCTGCTGCGGCCAGACGCTGCTGCCGTTGGGTTGCGCACCGCCAAGAAAATCGCCGCCGACGGCCACGTTCAAGACCGTCTCCATCGACGCCGTCTGATTGCCGAGAAACCCGCTCACATCGGCGTCGTGCACGGTGAGAAAGTGGACGTCGTCAACGAAGAACCGCAGGCGATTGGCGTCCCACTCGACCGCATAGACGTGAAAGTCGTCATGGTAATTCACCGGCTGGCCGCCGACGCCGGCACGCTGTTCAAGACTTTGATATTGGTGGCCAGCGACGTTGGGCCCATAGTGGAAGGCGCTGCTAGTAATCTGCGGCTGATTGCCGCGGTTCTCCATAATGTCGATCTCGCCCTGGGAGGGCCAGGAATAGACGTCGGTATCTGGCAGCAACCAGATGGCCGGCCACGTGCCGATTGTGCTGGGCAGCTTGGCGCGAACCTCCCAACGACCGTACTGTTGCGTGTACTTGCTTTCCACCTTGGCGGACGTGTATTCCTTGCTGCCCAGCGCCGTTTTGTCAGCGGTGAGAATCAAATTGCCGTCCGCGACGGTCGCGCGCGAGGGATGATACGCTTGCTTCTCGTTGTTGTACGGCGTGAGCCACAGGATAGGATCCCACTTCTCGGCATCGAGCGTCGTGCCCTCGAATTCATCGCTCCAGGTCGGGTTCCAACCGGCCGGAGCCGCCGAGACGCGGCCAGCGGTTGGCAACACGGCGCCAAGGGCCATCAGCGCCGCGAAGAATGCATGACGAACCTGCGCGGCCAGCGTGTTATTGGCGCGAGTGATCAGAGAATTCAGCATCAATTCGAAGACAGTTGAATGTCGTGAGTGTTTGCGCCGCTTTCCACAACGACCTGCAGGCCCGAGGTGGCGCTTTGACCATATTTGGGCGGCGTCAGCAGTTTGCCCGGCATGGGCGGCCCGCCGTTGGGATCGGGGCGATTCTCGCTCAGCGCGCGAACCGTCACCGCGTACGTCCCGGCGGCGAGACCGTCCTCGCTACTCGTTCGGGCGACGTACGTCCCGTCCGCTTGGATCGTGGCCGACGCCCCCGTCCCGCCGCCAGTGGGCACCAACGATACCGTGCCGTGATCCAGTGGGGTCCCGTCCAGGCTCACGATTCCTTGCAGCGTCGCCTCCGGTCCGCCGCAGCCGGCGGCAAGAAGCAAGAGTCCCGTCAACCAAAGATTTCGAGTTCCCGAAGCCTGTGATTTGCCTGTGCTGGATTTCATGCCGAAGTCCATTGATTGTGTGTGCCTGCCAAATTACCGCACGCCGGCACGTGTGCGTTGGACGTCAGATCATCGATTGACGACTTCCGCTCCCGCTTTGGTCGACAGCGCGCGGTACACGCTGTGATCGATCGAATCGTTCAGAAACTGCGCTGAACCGTCGACGAACGCAAAGTGAACGCCGCCCGGATGTCGGCTGCGGAACCCGCGCACTTCCCACCAGTTGGCAGCCAACCAGTCGTTGGCGTCCTGTCCGTCGAACGAAGGCACAAAGTTTAACTGCATATTGCAGCTTGCCCAATCGCCGTCGGAAAAAAAGGCGGCGGAGTGCATATCGAGTTCCGGCACCGTTTCGCCCACCATGAACGTGGAACTCGTGCCGTCGGTCACCTGCTTGAGCGCAGGTCGGTCGAAATAGTTCGTGCGATACAGCAGTCCGTTGCAGCCGGTCTTGTCGTGGCAGTCGGGAACAGTGCCCCAATCTTGATTCCACCGCGTCGCGCTCTCCAGCACGGCCGTATCGCCTGCGACCCCCTTGTAGCTGGTGACGGACACCGGGATCTCCTGGTTTCGCCACCAATATTGATTCGTCGACAGTTCGTTGGACGAGGAGTCTGACGGGCAGGATAGCACCGGCAGGATGGTCGCTACGCCGCCCCGTACCTGAGGGTTGTCGGTGAGCATCCCCTTGCGGCCGAAAAAGAATCCTTCGAACGCGCCGCCGGCCTTGAACTGATCATAGAGCGCCTGCTGTTCCAAGTAGGGAAGCACGTTGACGATCCAGCCGCGCCCCGTCCGCCCCGTCTTGTCGAGTGTGGCGCATCGACCCGGACCAATGTATTGCACCTGGCCTGCCGTGCTGTACTGTGAACTCTCGACCCCGGTGACGACGAGATTGCCCTCGCAATCGTTGTCGTTGGAGCCCCGATAAGGCGTACTGAGCGGGAATGTGCCGTTCGTGCTTTCGAAGTTGAGAACAGCGAGCGCCATATTGTGAATGTTGTTGCCGCAACTCATTCGCCGTGCCGCTTCGCGCGCCGCTTGCACAGCCGGCAGCAACAAGGCGACGAGAACGCCAATGATGGCGATCACAACCAGCAACTCGACGAGGGTGAAGCCTCGCCCGCGAATTGTTCTTGTAGCGGCCATGAAACGGAATCTCCTAACGAGAAATTGGCAAGACGCATGCGCCTGCGAGAAGCGGGGCGTCCTCCTAGCGGAGGCGCCGCCGTCGAAGTCCTAATACTGTCAATCCAGCCAGCGAAGCGAGCAGCGCCGACGCCGGTTCAGGCACCGTCCCGGCGGCAGGCGCCGACTGGGGAGCCCCCGTGTACTGACGCTGCCAGACGAGAAAATCACTGCCAGTGGTCGCCTGATCGCCGGTGACGTCGGCCGCCGGTCCCGCGCCGAAGCCGCCTTCCCAGGACGACAAATCACTGCCGTCGACGTCGCCGTCGAGGTCCAGATCAGCCAGGGCAAACGACGTGTCAGCCGTGAGCCGATTGAGCGATGCGTTGTCGAACCAGACCGCGCCGCCCTGGTTGGCAAGTTGCACGAAGAACGCATTGATTCGCACAAACGAAGTGCCTGCGGGGGCGACCGCGTCGACCGTGTACTGGACCCATTCGTCTTGGATCATGTTGGTGTCGCGACCATCAAAGATGGGCGTTTCTTGTTGATTTGTACCAGGGCTGTAGTTGATCGAGCCGATGACGCTGCCGCCGGCATCGACGAATTGCAGCGTCACGGTCGTGTAATTCTCGTTGCCCTTGATCGCATCTGAACTGGGAGCGTAGGCCCACAGGGAACCCTCGAACTGTTCGCCCGGCGCGGCAGGGACGTTCTGGTAGGCGCCCGATGCGTTTGGCCCGCCGGTAAACGGCCCGAACGTTTTCAACGAAGAGAATCCGTCTTGGGCGAGCAGTTCAAAACCGTCCTGACTGGCGTTGTTGAAGACGGTCCACCCTCCGGTGCCGTCAGCGGCGGGCGTAGCGAGCGGGAACGACTCGAAGCTGCCGTCCACCAGCAGGTTGGCGCTGGTGGTCGTATTGAATCGTTCCAGCTTGACATAGTCGACTTCCATGTCGTATGTCGTTCCTGGAGATGTCGCCGATGGGCTCAAGCTGCCATCGTAGGCCGCGGCGAATGACGAATCGGGAGCCCAGAAGTTCATGTGCGCCCGCATGGGGTCGTTCGGCACGTCGCCAATCTCAGTCCGCACCAGGACGTCGTCAATGTAATACTGCACCTTGTTGCCGACCCAATCGGTGCGGTAGTTGTGGAAGTCGTTGATGCTGAACGCGCCAGAGTTGGCGATGTAGGCGCCTGTGCCGGGCGAGGAAAAGTCGCCGTCGTTCCACTGGTTGGTGAAGGTGGAGTGTGGCGTGCCCGACTGAGCGAGATTTGTGATCAACTCATGGTCGATCTCGTCGCGGACCTGCGTTCCGGGAGGATTTTCTCGGGTGACATCATAGAGAAACGCCGCGGCGACGAGACCGCCGGGGGTCCCGCTGTCGACGCGCATCCGCGTTTCCATCCGGAGTCCGCCGCCGACGGCGTAGTTGCGTTTGGTGATGAGGTCGGTTCCGTAGAATGCGTTGCCAGGATCAAGCGGGTTGTACGTATCAAACTTGATGACCGCGACTTTACCGTCCGTGCTGCCTGTGGCCGAGCCGACGCCGCCCACGCCGGTTTGTGCGACGTTTTCTTGCGGAAGATCAAAGCGATACTGGGTGCGTTGATTGAAGTCCGCCCCGCCGAAGGGCGCCCGAAACTGTGACACGTCGACCAAGCCGTCGCCTTGGGCCGCCGCCGGACCGCTGGTGTCGTCGAAATTATCCAACAGCAATACCTGGCCGGACGCTGACGCTGCCGCCAGCAACGCCCAACTGCCGGCCATGAGTGCGAAACGTACGTTTGTCGCGCGGGAAGCGATGTTCAACATGGTCGTCCTCGATGTCGACTCGGGAGAATAGGGTTGCGAAGGTCGCGTGATGATTTCCCTAATGTCGGAATGGTTCGTTGAGCCATGCGACGGCTTGCCGTCGCCGAGCCGGTTTGACGCGGCCCAAATGCTCATTTGTCTCTGTCTCAACAGATCACCGTGGCGCCGTGCTGCCCCGAGCGTACGATCAAAATACACACGGCGCCACGATGATTTCGTTGTCATAGAGCAAAGCGCTTGGCGCCGTCGCGATCATGGACCGCAACAGAGAGCACCTTGCCGATTCCAGTTTGTTAACTCCGCCGTCGAGCGGCCAACATGCCCAAGCCCGCGATCGCAAACAGCGCGACTGAGGTCGGCTCCGGCACGGTCGTGGCGTCGATCACCACGTTGTCGACATAGCCTTCAGCAAACGATCCTTGGAACGCGCCGGCGTTTACGACGATCTCGAGGAACGCGCCGAATGCGTCGGCCGGCGCGGCGCCAAGAGCCGGGACATTGAGCGGTCCCAAGGAAAACGATCCGTAACTTCCGCTGTTGGGAAGTCCCTGCAAACCTGTATCCGCAACGATTGCTCCGCTGCTGTCGAGAATCCTGAGAGCCGCAAAGCCGACGCCGCCCGGCCCGAAGTCGCTTTTCCAGTCGAAGCTGGCGCTGACCGTGCTGCCCCCGACAAGCGACGGGAGCCCCGCGTCGTCGGTGCTGTTTTGTTCGATTTGTGCGAAGCCGCCGGTTGTGGCGTCGCCGATGGCCAAGATGTGATGCGCCCACTGGCCGGAGGCGGGCATGGATGCGTCGCGTTCAGAGAGCGTGCCCGCGGCGCCGCCGGCATTCTCCTTCCACATGTCCGAGTCCGTCGCGCCGCCCGAGCCGGCAACTTCAAATCCCGGGTTGCCTGCGATGTTGGCGGCGTTGGCCGGCAACGCCAGGGCGATGACGACGAGAGTGGCGAGTGCGCATGTCAGTCGTTGGGTCATGAGTCAATTTCCTTGCCTGCTAGGCAATGAGGTGGGGAGTGGTTCCGATCCTAAAGGGAAAGCCGTCTTCCGATTCCTCCGTTTCAGCAGGCGAACGTCGTGGTGCGGTGCCGTCAAAGCCCGATGAGGCCGTGGCGACACGGCTAGACGTCGGCGACGTCGCTCACGTTGGTCAATTCTGCAGAGCGTGCTTGCCGGACGTTTCCCCCCGGCAAGCACCCCTGCGAATTGCGCGGCAAAGCAAACTCTAGCGGCGGCGCAAGCGGGCAACGCCCAGTAGGGCGAGTCCGGCCAGCGCGATCGTCGCCGGTTCCGGCACCCCCGTGACCTGGACCGAGCCGTACGGGCCGACGTCGGTCGCCCAAACGTTCACGCCGGTCGTGGTAAATCCGTACTGCACGTGGCGACCGGCATCAGGATTCGTAGCGAGCGAAATGCTGAATACCCCGGGCGTTAAGGGAATGACCGTCTCGTCGAACGACGAATAGTCCGGCGCGAAGTCGCGGATGAACGCCTCGGCAGTGTGCGCCTGGGTGAACGTATTGGACAACACGTTGCCGGTGAACGTCACGTTTTGGCCGTTCAGCGTGCCAGTCTCTTCCACGTACATGTTGGCTTCCATGATCTTGTTGCCCGCAGCGCCCGGTCCGCCGCCGCCGATGTACCAGTACGGGTCGGGATCGCCAATTGTGTTGGGGCCGAGCGTTAGAACGCTGCCGGCGAACGTCGCGGTGAGGTCGGCGGTCCCCCACCCGCTGCCAAACTGAAACGCGCCATCGCCATCGGGGGCGGGCAGGTTCGATACGTTCATGTAGCCGATCCACGCGGCTCCCGGATTGACCGTGACGGTCGTTTGGGCTCCCGCCTGCCCGACGCAGGCCGCCAATGCCGCGAACGCGGCAAAAGCTACAAGGGTCTTTCTCAAGTTGGTCGTCATGAGCTATCTCCGGTGAGTGAAGAGGGGAACGAACGGATTGCTTGATCACAGAAGCAAGCTCGGCCTATTCACCCACAGCGGCGGGGAGAAGAAGACGCGAGCTGAGAAACGCGGCTGGCGGGCAAGTCAATTTGCGAAGACGCCTAACTCAATGGGCAGATGGCGTTCGGTCGAAATCAACTGACCGACCGATCTGAGGTTCTGAAAAGCTGGGAAGAAAAGATTCCGTAACTGTTTCTTTATGTTACCGACGGGTTGCGGCTTTGTCAACGAATTTTTGGAAAAACCGGAAAAGTTCCACCCGTTCGTGGTGGCATTCGTTAGCGCCCGGCCGATACGGCCCGTCCGCCCAATTTCAACCGAGGTTTGCCGTCTGCCGCAACAGGGCCAGTTGATTCATGGATCTCCAGCCATGCATCCCCGTGCAGAACGCCGCTTGGCGACTTGCCTCCCACGGAGGCGGCGAGCCATTCGAAGGCGCGCCGACCGAGCGCTCGCGAGTCCTGGCAAACCGCCGTCATGCGGGGAAACACCGTGTGACGCAGTTCGGCGTCGTCGAAGCCGACAAACGACATGCTCTCTGGGATCTGCACGCCCAGGCTATGGGCCTCGTTGATGGCGCCCACCGCGACGAGCGGGTCGGCAATGAACACGGCCGTTGGCGGCTGCTGCGAATGAAGCATCTTGCGCATCAACTGCGTGCCGTCCTCTTGGCGGGCGGGAAGCTTAAAGATCAACCGATCGTCCGACAGGCCGTGTTCGGCGAGCACCTTTTGGTACGCCCCCAGCCGGTCGAGGTGATCGCCGTCGTCGCGATCGCTCGCGGCGAAGGCAATTCGCTGGTGGCCCAAGGAAATCAGGTATTCCACAGCTTCTTGGCTCGCCGCCTTGGAGTCGTTGTAGGCGAATTGCAGGCCCGGCGCGTCGAAGTGATCGCCCAGGACGACCAGGGGAAACTCCTCTTCCGCCATTTGGGCCACGATTTGGCGCTCAGCCGCAGTGCAGCGAATCACGGCCCCCTCGATCCCCTTGCGCATGCAGAACTGGGCAAACGTCTCGTCGATCCGCTGATCGCGGCGAAGATTGACGATCTGCAGGTCGAACGTCGAATCCTGCATGGCTTCGACCATGCCGGCGAACGCCGCGGAGTCGTAGGGCGAATCGACGGTGAATTGACACATGTACACTAGGGCGATGCAGCCCTGCGTCTTGCGGCCGACGGTCGGGTTGTAGCCGCACCGAGCCACCGAGGCCATGACGCGATCACGGAGGTCGGGATTGACCGAGCCGCTGCCATTGACCACCCGCGAGACCGTGGCGATCGAAACGCCGGCATCCTCGGCGACTTTTCGTATGGTTGACATGGCAGGCGCCTGAAATTCCCGAGAAACTGTTTCCAGCTTGTATCATGCTCGCTACGTCGGATAAAGTCAATCATCAAGTCGGTTCGCCCGACTTGGTGGTCTCGTCAAATATCGTCTGGTCCCGATCTTTCGGGTGCGCTCCGTCGCTCTGCGCTCGTGCAGCTGCCAAGTTGGATTGGGGCCCGCTGGCCTCGGGACGCTGCTTCGTCGGCGCCGCTAGGCCGCTTACACGTCACGGTTTTTCAGACCATGCCCAGCCCCGCCGCTGAATCGACCGCGTCCCGCTCGTCGGGACCCTTGTTGGCGCGCTTGGCGGCGATGATGTTTCTTCTTTACTGGTCGTTTGGCATTTGGGTCGTGACGGTCGGAACGTACATCGCGGCGAATACCGAGCGGGAGGGGCGGGGAATCTTCTCGGCAGGGTTTATTGGCTACAGCGCCGTCGCGGGCGCCATCGGCAGCGTCTTGTCGCCAGCCATCGTCGGCTATCTCAGCGATCGTTTTTTTTCAGCCCAGACGCTGTTGGCGGTGATGCAGTTCGCCTGCGCTGCTGCCACGTGGGGCATGCACGAAAGCCAAACAGAACTGGGGTTTCTGACGTGCCTGCTCGTCTATTTTCATGCGTTCTTTCCCGCGATGGCGATGACAAACAAGATTGCCTTGAGCCAGCTCGCAAACACGGACGCCGAGTATCCGTCGGTGCGCATCGCCGGCACGCTCGGATGGATCGCAGCGGGGCTCTGCGTGGGGTTTGTCATCCCCATTATGATTGGCCGTTCAATTGAAGCGACGCGCATCCCGCTGACGCTCGCCACGATCAGCAGCCTCGTGATGGGGGCCTATGCCCTCACGCTGCCCCCAACTCTCCCCGCATGGTCGACAGACGCTGACGGCGCCGGACCGAGACTTGCGGCCGCCGCGCCGGCCCTGCAAAACCGGCCATTGGCGTTGTTTCTGCTGGTCGCGGTTTTCGCTTGCATGGCGAGCGCCGCCTACAACAACTACGCCAACGTCTTTCTGAATCGCGAGGGCTTTCCGTATCCCGCGGCCTCGATGATCATAGGCCAGATTTCTGACATCGCCTGCCTGTCGATCACGCCCTGGTTGATCGCCCGCGTCGGGCTGCGACCCGTGTTTGCGGTTGGCATCCTCGCTTGGTCGGTGCGCTATTCTCTCTTGGCGGCGGGCAGCTATTTCGGCAGCGCCTGGTCCGTCTACGCAGCGATCGCCGTTCACGGGCCGTGCTTCGTGTTCGTCTTCGTCGCCGGCGCGATGCTGGTCAATCAGTTGGCCATCGACAGCCAGCGCGGCACGGCCCAAGGGCTCTTTACCGTCGCCTCGACGGGCATCGGCACGTTGTTGGGGGCGCTGATTATGGGCCGAGCGCAGACGCTGCTTCTCACCCCGGAGAACGTCACGCCGGCGCCCTACGATTGGCCCCGCTTCTGGCTTGTGCCCGCATTTTGCAGTTTGGCGGCCCTAGGTCTGACCGCGTATGTCTTCAAGCTCTCGATCTGGCGACGGCGTTAGGCCAGTCCAGTTCCCCCGCGAGGAGACGAACATTTATCGAATACCGGGGGAATTCTGGTTGTCGAGTCAAATCGCTGCACAACCCGACGCACCAGCGGCCAGGTATCGGATACCATCCCCACCGATGCCAAACTAGCCCGTCTCATCGACCAATGGCCGACGCTGCCTGATGACAAGAAGGCGGCTATCCTGCGGCTGGTGGACAGCGAGGCGCGAGGCGGGCGAGGAACGCGGGGGCCCCGCCCCCGTTGCCGCCCCAGAATTCTGGAGCGCCCCCACCCCCTCTTTGGATGGTTCCATCGGGTATTGGTCTCCAACTCTCTCCCCGGTGCAAGTCCCTTGTTTGCCATGCGACCTTCTGCCATAGGTCGACGCCCAACAAGACTGCTGCATTCGTCTGACCGAATTTCAGAGCTGCAAGCGAGTGTTTCTCTTTTTGGCTCGGCTGGAGTTTTCGTAAGGGACTTGCCCCGTCTGGCGCCCGATGGGGGGCGTTATTCCTTCACGGACCGCATTCCTGTGGGAATTCGAAGGGCTATCCGTTCAACCTGATTGCGGCGGTGTGCCTAGCAGTGCATCCCGAGAGCAGAGCGGCTACAATCGGCTCCTGAGTTCGCAGATGCTCTACGCTGGCGGCTCATGGAACAAATGAGGCAATGCGTTTTTGAATCCGCCGCTACCTCCGCGCGATTCCATGCTGACCATCATTTGCCCCAAGTGCCAGACTCGCCTAACCGTCGCGGAGACAGCCCGCGGCGGCGAAGTCGTGTGCCCTCATTGCCAAGCAAACTTCGTCGTCGCGGCAGAAGAGGCGCCGGCGATCTCGATTCGCACCCTGAGGAAGCGGCCAACACGACGCAGGCGAACGAATCTCGGCCTCGCCCTGCGCGTCGGCGGTCACTTGGCGATTACAGCCGTGACCGCGTATCTCGGATATCGTTTGTACAATCTGATTCGACAGAATCAGGATCGCACGCCGCAGGTTGTGGTCCAATAAGTCCCGCTGGAAGTCCCCCGGCGACAGAATCTTCCCCCGCGCCGACCACAGCCTACGAGGCGATCAGAGCCCGCCCCTCTTGTGGTGGATGAATCGCTATCGCCGCGGGTTGTCGTGCCAGAGAATTCCGTGCCCGAGAATCCGTTTGCAGCACTTCCTGCAGCAGTCACTCTCCCCGCAACCAGTGACCTCACGATTGCCGCTCTGCTTGAGGCGGACGAGGCGGAAGAAGTTAACTTCGTGCCATTCGATGAGTCGGTTTCACGTGAAGGGGCCGCCATCAAGTGGGCGCCTGCCCACCAACACGACGCTTCGACTGATTTGCTGGCGTCCTAGAGAAGGTGCAGCGGGCTTTCACGCCCGTTACTTGCTAACCGATAGAGGAGGATTTCGAATCGTCTGGGGATTTGACGAACACCAGAATCAAACAACGGATATCGGATTGCTAGGCTCCGATCTTCACTTGCAACGATGGAAGGAACTATGCGATAGCCCAGGACTTTCGGACA
>JAGQOU010000231.1 GCA_020427145.1 Planctomycetales bacterium
CGAGCAGGCCCTCGCCATCAACCAAAAGGTCCTCGGCGACGAACACCCCGACACCGTGACCTCGCTGAATAATCTGGCCGTGGTCTGCGCCGCGAGGGGGGATTCAAGCCGCGCATGGGAGCTGTTGCTGGCCGGCGCGGCGGCTGAGGAAGGGTCGCTGCAGCGGCAACTTTTTGCCTTTGGCGACGCGCGGGTCCGTTCGTTATTGGCGACGGCCGCACCCAGCGTCGATTTGCTCGCTTCCTTGCCGCTCACCGCAGCGGGGCAGGACGAACAGTTACTGGAAGTCCTGTTGACCTCGAAGGCCGTCGCCTTCGAGGTGCTCAACCTCCGCCGGGCGGCGGCCGACCTCGCAGCGACGGACGAGAAAGCCTCTGAGTTGCAACGCGATTTGGCAACCGCCCGGGAGGCGCTGGAGACGCTCGCCCTGCATCCGCCGCGCGAAGCGACGCCCGAGCAAGTCGCCCGCCAACGAGCCGCGCTGCAAGAAGACATCGGCCGACTCGACGAAGCATTGAGTCGCAAACTCGCGGCGTTTCTGGGCACGGACGTCTCGCTCGCCGTGTCGGTCGACCAACTGTGCGCCGCCATCGCGCCAGGGTCGGCCCACCTCGAGTACTTCCGCTACCGTCCGTTCGACTACCACGCGACCGGCGCCGCGCCGCGGTGGTTGCCCGCGCGGTACGCGGCGTTCGTCATCGCGCCCGGCGCCGAGACGCCCGTGCGGTTGGTCGACCTGGGCCTCGCCGCCGAGATCGACGGCGGGATCGATCGACTCGCTGAGCACGTGACGGAATACAAGCGGGTTGCAGGCCAGTTCGCCGACGAGGCGGACTTCGAGGAAGAATATCGCGAAGTCTCCGCCGCGCTGTCGGCCAGGCTGTTCGCCCCCGTTGCCGCCGCCCTGGGAGACGCCCGGCAGGTCACGATCGGCCCCGACGGCCGGCTGCACGAGATCGCGTTCGAAGCGCTGGTGGACGACTCGGGGAAATACCTGCTTGAAGCGGGTTATAGCATCGCCTACGTCAACAGCGGCCGCGACCTGCTGCGCGCCCGCGGCGAGTTGGGGTCTGGCGTCGCCGTGTTTGCCGGGCCTGACTACGCGGCGAGCTACCAAGATCGCCTCGCCGCTGCGGCGGCGCTCGACGGGACGGACATGTTGGCGGCGAACGGGAGCCTCGTTACGGCGGGCGCCGCACCCCGGGACGATCGCCTGTCCCGCGCCGCCGACACCCGTCGCGGCTGGCGCGACCTGGGCGAGTCGGCTCTGGCGGAAGGCCAGGAAGCCGCCGCCGCGCTGGCCAAAGCCGGCTGGGGACCCGTGGCGACCTACGTCCGCGGCCAAGCGCTCGAGGAAATGGTCAAGCGGCTGGTCAGCCCGCGGGTGCTGGTGCTGATCACCCACGGCGACTTTCTGCAGAACGAGCCGGCCCCGACGCCCGCGGTAGCTAGGACGCGATCCTTCCTGGACACGGCCGACGACCGTGGCGGCGCCGGGCTGGCGCGCGGCGGCCTGCGGGCCGTGGAAGATCCGTTTCTGCGATCCTACCTGGTGCTGGCCGGGGCCAACGCAATCGACGAACAGATACCCGAAGCGGTGCATGTGGAGAACGGCTGGCTGACGGCCCGCGAGATCGCCGAGCTAGACCTACGCGGAACGGACCTCGTGGTGCTCAGCGCCTGCAGCACCAGCCGCGGCGACGCCAACAACGGCCAAGCGGTCATGGGAATGCGCTCGGCGTTCTTGTTCGCCGGGGCGCGGACCATCGTCGGCAGCCTGTTCGAGGTGCCCAACGCCGAGACGCGACAACTGTTGCGTCCGTTCTACGCGGGCGTTGCGGCGGGCCAGGGTAAGCTCGCCGCTCTCAACGCCGCCAAGCTGCAATTCATCCGCGAGCGCCGCGAGACCGAGGGCGCCGCTCATCCGTTCTACTGGGCCAGCTTTATCCTGGTCGGGGAGCCGTGAGCGAATCCTACGTGGCAATTCAGACTTCCACCCCATCAACTGCAAACCGTGACGCGTCTAATTTGCTGAAGGTGCATCATCCTAGGCGGCTAAGGACCTCCGCCAACGTGCAGCGGTGTTTCGCCCTGACAGAGACCGCTGCAAGTTAGCTTCTCGCGTAACCAGTGTCCACTTGTCCAACCGTCCGCACTTTTCGCTACGCAAGAATCCCTTCGATGTGCCCCACGTCGGCGCGCAGCAGTTTATGATGCGTGCCCTGGCCGATTCGTCCCCGAACGCAGTGACGCGGGTGAATCCTCTCGAGGCGGTAGGACAAGGCGGGAATAGGATGGCCAGATATCGCTACGGCTTGCGACCCTTGGGAAAGCTTCGAATTACATGGTTCGAAGTTGATTCTCATCCAGAATCGGCTGCCCAAAATCCTTGATGAACTCGCGAGGCAGTCGGACGGTAAACTCCGTACCGGCTTCCTCAGAAGAGGTTGCATCGACACTTCCGCCGTGCGACTGAGCGATCTGGCGGGCTATGTAGAGGCCCAGGCCAATGCTGCCAGGACGATGCTGCCTGGGATGTTCGGCGCTCGAGCCGCGGACCAGCGGGTCGAAGATACTCGCTAGCTCTCCGGGCGGAATGACTGATCCGCCGTTGTAAACTACGAGCCTTACAATCGGCCCCTCGCCCATCACTCTCAATTCCACCAGCGCGCTTTGCGGGCTGTGCTGGATCGCATTGCCCATCACATTGGAAATGGCCTGGCGCAGACGGTCGGCATCCCAATGACCGGATAGTTCGCCTTCAGATTGAAAGCGAATGTTCCGACTCGGATGTGCAGTGCGGAATTCCTTGAACAACTCTTCGGAGAGGATCCCGAGATCCATGGGAGCGACGTGGACCGGCATGCCGGCGCCCAGACGGGTGCGGGTGTAGTCGAGAAGGTCGCTGATCATCCTTGCCATCACGTCGGCGTTGGTCGCGATTTGTGCGACAACCTCATTCGTATCGGCAGCGGGCTTAACGAGACGCGGGAGCAAGGCGGCCGACATGGCGATGGAATTGAGCGGGTTCCGGAGGTCGTGGCTGAGGATCGCCAGGAACAGATCACGGGACTGGTTCACCCGCTTCGTATAGCTGCTGACAGCCTTGGCAAGCGATTGATCGATTGACTCATTGAAGCGGGTCACGTCATCGACGGCACTGTCGTCGGGGTCAGGTCGGCTGTCGTCCCACAGTCGAAGCACGCTGGCACGCAATGCGCGATATTCGGACACGACTTCCGGAAGGTCGAAACCGGAACCCAGCCTGCCGATGGCATGCTGCTCCGATGCCCCGTTCAGCGTCGCTTCGCCGGCGTTATCGATCGGGCGACTCCTTGACTTTGCGGCGCGTTCGGTTCGACTCTGCGGCAACCGCATATCTCGCACGGTAGCAAGCAGGATATCCCCGGCATGATCGCGAAGTGCCAGCGCGTCCATCGTCCCGCCGGAAGTCATGCTGCGGGCGAATGCTTCCCACTCCATAAGGATCGGTTCGATGTTTGAGATAATAAAATCAGCCAGCCGCATGTGAATCCTCGATTCGCGCGTGTGACTCGCGCTCCGTCCAATTTGGCGAGTGGGATCTTGCACGTTGAGTATCCGTCATCGTATGAGCCTCAGTGGGGAAGCCACAAGCCACTTAGCTGGAAACGCGAGAGCTTTGGGCTCAGAAGCCCAAATTTCCAGCGCAATAGAAGGCGAATATGCACAATCAGATCGTTTCGCGCGTAGATCGCGTCGACCGCTGGCAGATTGGGCGATTCGTTCGAGATCGAGGATGCATCATCCGCCAGCTCGAAGCGATTCTTCCAAGTTGCTGAGGTGTCAGATCTCGGACAAGACCTCAGCAACTTAGCTGGTCGGCTAACTTGCTGGTGTTGGTCCACCCGATGTTGCCAACCGGTCACCGGCAAAGCCAGAGCGAGCCGACAACTAAGGCAACACAAAGCACCTGCAACAGGGTACTCGGCTCTGGAATGGTTGCCGCGATCACGGCTATGTCGGAGCCCATGACGCCAGAGAACTGCAGGCTGCCTTTTGAGATGAGCGCATCACCCAGTTCAACGCCGCTCGCGTTATCGAACAGGTCACCGTAGAAGAGCGAAGAAGCGGGCCCTCGACCCGTTACCGTGTACGCCCTGCCACCGAAAGACAACAAGAAGACTGAGAAAGTTCCTTCGTCGGAGAAATGCCCGCCGCTGCCGACCGGACCACCAGGATCCGACTCGAAGTCAGACGCTTCGATGAGGTCGAACGCAGGGAAGGTAAAGACTGAGTCATCGCTTGCCTCGTAGCTGTCACCCCATCGTGCCATTTCAAAGGCCAGAACACCTCCCGGAGGTGGGTTGGGCTCCACGAAATCGCTGCCGGTGAACCACAGCCGTGCTACTGCCGTGTCGACGTTCAGCACCAGCTGGGCATGAGTAGCTTGGCAAGCCGAGATCGAGAGCAGTGTCCCAAGGAGCAGCCGCATACCAACTCTCCTTTCGCATCTAGTGACTTTGCCGACGCCTCAGGAGAATGGGAAGGCAGCTCGCGGCCCACGATTAGACGCCAACTCAACTCGACATACTCCCCGAACCCGTACGTCAACCACTTGATGGAGAGAATCGCGTTCTTAACCCCGCCTTAACCAAGCCGGCAGCGGAAACCGAGACAATCCAACGAAACGCGCGACCGAAATTTTCCAGCGACGTTCGGAGTCTCGATGCGTCACGCTCTCGCTTGCGTCGCGATGGCCTGACCTGCCCCCTTCCCCCGGATCCAGTTTTGGAGCGAGAATCCAATGGCTGGGCACCCCCGAAGGAGGCATTCGATGCCA
>JAGQOU010000232.1 GCA_020427145.1 Planctomycetales bacterium
AGCGGTAGAGGCTGACCATCGCAGGGCGGTTCGGCAGTTGGAGTCCGATGATGAGGGGCGTGCGGGCCTCGTCGATGAGAATGCTGTCGGCTTCGTCCACCAGCATGAAGTGCAAGTCGCCCTGCACGGGCTGGTCGGAGTCGCCAGCGCCCGCTCCGCCGCCCAGCATCTTGCCGAACAGGTCTTGTTGCCCGCCCTCCAGCGCGCGGCGCAGCAGCCGGTCGCGGAGAAAATCGAACCCCATCTCGTTGGCGGTGCCGTAGGTCACGTCGCAGGCATACGCTTTGCGGCGCTCGGGCTGCGGCTGCTGGCCCTGGATCACGCCCACCGACATGCCCAACGCCGCGTACAGCGGGCGCATCCATTCGGCGTCGCGCTTGGCCAGGTAATCGTTGACCGTGGCCAGATGGGCGCCCTTGCCGTCGAGCGCCGCCAGATACATCGGCAGCGTGGCGGTCAGCGTCTTGCCTTCGCCGGTCTGCATTTCGACGATCGACCGATGGTGCATCGCGGCGCCGCCGAGCAGCTGCACTTCAAAATGCCGCATGTTGAGCGTTCGCCGCCCCGCCTCGCGCACCAGGGCGAACGCCTCGACGAGAAGTTTGTCGAGCAGCTCGCCGCTGCGAGCCCGGTAGCGCAAACCGAGGCTCTCCTTGCGAAGAGCGTTGTCGGTCAGCTCGGTGAGTCGCGGCTCCAGGGCGGCAATCTGCGGCAAATAGGCCGCCCACCGCGCGATGCGATCGCCGCGGGCGGCTCGCACGGTCCGGCCTATACCACTGGGAACTCGCGACACGCGGGTGACCTAATCAAGAGAGGCGAAACAGGGCAGAAGTGAACGTCGGAAGGAAGTCTACCCCGTGGACCGTCGCTTGCGAAAGCCGCTGGGCCTGCCGCCGCGGCCGAGTGGACGCCGCGGTGAAACTGTCAACGCACTTGTCGCTCGACGCCGCTCACTTGGAACACTGGCATGAGCGTGTCGTCGTCACGGGGGACGTTGACGAGTTGCCCGGTCACCTTGACGTACTCGCCCGGCAGCAGGCTGGCCACGACCTGGGGATTTCCCAGCGGCAATGCCCCGCCGTAGGGGTCGGCTCCTGTGGTCATGTACTGCACGAACAACATGCCGGTGATGCCGTCGAGCACCAGTTGCCCGCGGAGCCACTCGTAGCCGGCGCCCATGCCGTAGCGCGGATCGCCCGTGGCGGCCGCCGCGGCGTCGACCCCGGCCCGCGTGATGGCCGGCGGTTGGAATGCGCTGTTGGTCACCTGGCCGGTCGTCGACGAACTGCCGCGCGGCCGAAAGCCGTCCCCGCCCAGCGAGTTGCCGGTGGTCAGCGTCGCGGTGCGGTCGGTGAAGGCTGCTTGCTGAAAGGCGTTGTCCGACCAGGCGCTGGCGCCGTTGGGATTGGCGCTGAGCGTCGCACTCTGTCCCGGCTGCACGTTGGTCGCGGGCGGCAGCGAATCCCGCGGGTCGGTCAGCAGTTTCTGAATTGGCAGCCGCGGCAGGGAAGCCACCGAGTCGGCCGGCGAAACCGACGGCGGCGAGAACCCCTCGGTGGGCGGGCGATCGACGGGCGGGGCGCCGAGCGTCGTTTGCCCCATGGCGAATCGCGCTTGCTGCGAGTCGGCCGGCACGCCAATCGTGTCAGCCCCCAGCGTGCCGCTGGTGGGGGTCACGTTGTAGTTGTAGTTATACGTCGGCGCCGCACCCGCGGGCTGCTGCTGGTACTGCGGAGCCGCCGGCTGCTGATACTGCGGCGGAGTGTTCCATCCGCCGGGCGGCGTGGTGGCCGATCCCGGTGGCGCATAACCTGGGGCGGCCGGAGCGCCGACTCCGGGCGCTTGAAAATTCGCGGCGCCCGGCAGCGGTTCGCCCTGGTAGTAGGGCTGGGCCGTGCCCGGAGCCAACACGCGCGTTTGCGGCGGCGGCACGCGGTCGGGCGTAAGAAACGGATTGGTGACCGTCGTCGCTTGGTTCTTGCAACCAACCAAGCTCAACAGTGCTACGGCCAAGCAAACTCGGCGCGCCATCGGCAGCGTCCTTTCTGCCTTGCGCTCGCAACGGCGACGAACCGTCGAGCAACAAAGTTATCTGTGCGAACCGGCGTGAGGTGCATCATGCGACGCGGGAGGCCTCCCCGTCGCCGCACAGTGCGCGGGGGGATGATAGCGAAGCGCGCTGTCGCGTCCCAGAGCGGATTGCCGAAACAGCGTCGCCGGCGCAAAAAAAGGGGAGTCGCCGTTTCGAGACGGCGACTCCCCCAGAAGGATCTGCTAGCACCGGCGACTCGCCCGCTGCTACCGCTGCAGCGAGGCAGCTTGGAGCACCGGGCCGCCTGGCGCCGCGGAGCGGTAGAACGGGTTGTGAATCACAACCGGTCCGGTCGGGACGACCGTTTCGGTCAGCTTGTCCGGGGCGTCGGCCGCGGGGGCGAGTTGAGTCTCGCCATCGGCGCGGAAGAACGGATTGTCGATCGCCAGCGGCGCCAGCACTTCCACCTCCGGCGTTTCGTGCGACGGCAGGTAGGCAAACGGGCTGTGGCCGTAGGTTCGCGGCACCGGCACGCTGTAGTACACGGGCGGGAATGCGGCGTAATAGGGCACGCGATCGGAAAGCACTCGATACAGGTTGCCGATATCCCAATAACCGGCGCCATAGCCGTAGGCGCCGCACTGGGCGCTGGCGCTGTGGCTGGTCGCGGCGACGAGACACGTGGCCGCCAGGGCAAGACAGAATTTGCGGATGAGCATGGGTCGTCTCTCGGAGGCAGGGTCGCGGGGGCGGGACGGGGCAAGTGAAATCGTTGGCACGGCGCCAAAGCCCCTCACTCCACGCTAATTAGCCGCCTGGAAATTCGCAACAAAATGCCGGTTTGGGACCGTTTTTTGGGCTGCTTTTGGACAGAATGGGCTCTCGCGGGCCGGCTGTGACGAAAGAGACGATTGTGAGTGCCGCGCCGTCGGTCGCCGCGCCAGGGTCGCGTTGCCGCGACCGCTGACGAATTTCCCATTCCTCATTCCCCATCCGCTCTTGTCGCCCGCCGATCTCACCGCCGCCCTGAAACGCCGCGCCGCCGAGTTGGACTTCGGCCTCGCCGGCGCTTGCCCTGCGGCGACGCCCGCGGGGGCGGGACGCCTGGACGAGTGGCTTGCCCGGGGCTACGCGGGGCAAATGCACTACATTGCCGACCGCCGCGAGGCGTACGCGCATCCCCGACACGTGTTGGACGGCGCTTGCAGCCTGCTAGTGTTGGGCCTGCACTACCGCACCGCTGATCCAACGCCGCCCGCGGCCGGGCAGGGGAGGGTGTCGCGGTACGCCTGGGGCGCGGCCGATTACCACGCCTTGGTGCGCGAGCGACTGCACGCCTTGGCCGACTATTTGAAAGAGCTGGTCCCCGCGGCCCTCACGCGCGGCGTCGTCGATACGGCGCCGCTGTTGGAACGCGAGTTCGCCCAGCTGGCGGGCTTGGGGTGGATCGGCAAAAACACGCTGCTGCTCAATCGCGATGCGGGTAGCTATTTCCTTCTCGCCGCGCTGCTCACCGATCAGCCGCTGCAGTACGACCAGCCACACGTCGCGGACCACTGCGGCAGCTGCACTGCTTGTCTCGACGCCTGCCCGACCGCTGCCTTTCCGCAACCGTACGTGCTGGACGCGTCGCGGTGCAT
>JAGQOU010000233.1 GCA_020427145.1 Planctomycetales bacterium
TGCGCTTCGTCCCCAGCCACCCCGGTGGAGTTCAAGTCCGTGAGTTTTGCCAAATAACCGTGGTACAGGCTGTTGCTGTAATTGCGCGGATGGCGTTCGGTGGCGAGCAGGTCGATCCGGTCGCCGCGGGCCGCGTATTTGAGATAGCCGTTGACGTAGGTTCCCCGCTCGCCCTCCACCGCGGCGGGGGCGAGCAACTGGCCTGCGTACTCCCACGACTCGCCCAAGTCGTGCGAAACGATCACGTTGGGGCAGCGATGGTGATTGCGGGAGATGTTCACCACCGTGCCGTCGCCGGGCAGGGTGAACAGGTTGTTGTAGGTGCAGCCGAAGTCGCAGCCGCCGGGGATCGCGGCGTTCCAATCGAACGTGCGTTCGTCGCTCCAAGTTTGCGAGTCGGGATCGAACGTGCGGAAGAATGTGCATGCATCGTTGTTGTGCCCCGTGTACGCCGCCAACACGCGACCGTCGGGCAGCACTAACAGCGAGGCGACGTTGTGGTCGTCGCCGCCGCCGTAGGAGAGCAGCGCGTCGTGCAGCACGTCGATCGTCGCCGCACCGGTGGCCAGGTCAACCCGCGTCACCTCGACGTCGCCGTCCTTGTCTTTGCCGCCGGCGCCAAAACGGTTGGCCAACGAGCCGACGTACAGCACGCCGCGCTGCGGATCGATCACGGCGCGCTCGTCGCCGAACCAACTCCACCCGCCGTTGGGATTGATCACAACCGGCTCGCCGACCGCAGCAGAATCGCCCTCGTCCGCGCGCACGCCGCACAGACCAACCAGAGCCCACAGACCAAAAACGACGACGGGGAATCTTAGAAGCATCATCACGAACACCGCAGATTTTGAAGCAATGGAAAAGCCGCCCGCGTGCGATCGGCAGCCGCCGCCTATTGTCGTCGCGAACGCCCCGCACGGCAAACGGTCAGGGCGGTCGTTACGTCCTGTGAATCGCGTGGGCCGGTTTCTGGCGAAGCTGCCGCGTCCCATTCTGCCCCGAGAACTGGCCACGAAAGTGCGAGCATTCGGAACTCGCGTTCGTTTTTCGCCTGATGACTTGCAAGGCCCGGGCGATTACAAGTAATGGACTTCTCTTTCGGTGATTCCCGCCCCCGCAGCGGGAGTCTTCACTCGCGGCAGAATGGCTGAGGATATGACCGAATCGCAGGGGGCGCCGTACGGCAAACCGGAAACGCTCGTCGAGCGGCTCGATGCGCTGTACGAGTACGAGCGCGAGCCGGTGACCGCCGACAAGTTGCACGGCTGGCGGACCTTCATCGCCATGTTCTCCAGCGAGCATATCGCCGGCACGGAATTCGTGCTGGGCACGCTGCTGGTGGGGCACGGGGTGACGGCGTTCGACGTGTTTGCCGGCCTGGCGTTGGGCAATCTGCTGGCCGTGCTCAGCTGGGCGCTGATGTGTGCGCCGATCGCCGTGAAGGAGCGGCTCACCGTCTACTGGCAGATTCGCAAGGTCGCCGGGCCGTACCTCACCGTGCTGTACTCGGGGCTGCTGGCCCTGATTCTCTGCCTGTTGGCCGGCGCGATGGTCAGCGTCTCGACCACGGCGGTCGCCAAGACCGTGGGCGTGACCAGCCCCGACTACACGGCGGGCGACCGCATTCCCAGCGTGCCGTGGATCGCCATCGCGGTGGGCGTGGGAACCGTGATCGCGGTGCTGGCCGTGCTGGGGTTCGAAAAGCTGGCGCACTTTGCCAAGGTCGTGGCCCCCTGGATGCCGTTTGTTTTTCTCTCGGGGGCGATTGCGTCGTTGCCGACCCTGGGCGTGACGAGTCTGTCCGACTTTTGGCAGGTGGCCAACGAGAAGATCTGGACCGGCACGGCGAAGCCCGGGCACCTGCAGTACGGGTTCTGGTCGTGCGTGGGATTGGCCTGGCTGTGCAACATCAGCCAGCACATGGGCATGGGCGACGTCACGATCTTTCGCTTTGCGAAAAAGTGGCAGATGGGTTTCTGCTCGGCGTTCGGCATGTTTCTGGGCCATTACATGGCGTGGATCTGCTCGGGCATCATGTGTGCGGCGTTCGAGCAAACGGAACTGGCCGCGGGCGTGCTGAAGCCGAACCCAACGCCGGCAAACATCGCACTGCTGGGCGCCGGCTACGCGGGCATTGTCTGCGTGCTGCTGGCCGGCTGGACCACGGCCAACCCCACGCTCTATCGCGCGGGACTGGCCTTTCAGGTCGCCACGCCCAACTGGCGCCGCTGGGTGGTCACCCTGGTCGCCGGCGTGTTGATGATCGTCATCGCCTGCATCCCCGCGGTGCTCCACTTTCTGGATCGCATCGTCGCGCTCTACGGGTTGTTCTTCATGCCGTTGGGGGCGTTTATTTTCATCGACGTGTGGGTGTTTCCTCTGCTGGGATTGCGAAAATACTACGCCGAAGCGCGGCGGTTGCTGATCAGTTGGCCGGCGGCCGTGGGCTGGTTCGGTTCGTTCGGGATTTGTTTCGCGCTCTACGCGAAGAACGCACAGGACGACTTTTACTCGCTGCATTGGATCAACGACTACCTGCCGACACGGCTGGCCAATTACGAGGCGGACGTCTTCTCGCAAGCATTGCCGGCGTGGGTCCTGGCCGTCACGCTGTACACAGTCTGCAGCATCGTTCAGCAAAAGCTGGCGGGACCGCGTCCCGCCGCCGCGTCTGAGGAGGCGCCCGCGTCATGAAAATGCTCTTGAAAACCATTTCGTACATCGGGCTGGCCCTGTCGGTCGTGCCGGCCGTGCTGGTGTATCGCGGCGAGCTGACCGCCGACTCGTACAAGCTGCTGATGCTGCTGGGGATGGCGCTGTGGTTCGGGTCGGCGCTGTTTTGGATCCGTCCGGTTCACGGCGAGTCGTGATCTCTCTTTCTGAATGAACGGCCGTGCCTGCTGACGTGACGATTGACCGCCTGCGCTGCGAGTATCTGACCGACCCGTTGGGCGTCGACGAGCTGCGCCCGCGATTGAGTTGGCAGATGCGGTCCGCGCGGCGCGGGGCGCGGCAAACGGCTTACCAGGTGCGCGTGGCCAGTTCGCGCGAGCGGCTGCTGGCCGGCAACGCCGACCTGTGGGACAGCGGCCGGGTGCAGACCGACGCTAGCTGTCACATCGAATACGCCGGGGCGCCGCTGACCTCGCGGCAAGCGTGCCATTGGCACGTGCGCGTGTGGGACGAAACCGGCGCCGTCGTCGACAGCTCGCCGGCACTCTGGACCATGGGGCTCTTGCAGCCCGGCGATTGGCAAGCAAGGTGGATCGCCGTCGACCCCGAGGTCATCCGCCGCGACCCCGACGCCCAGGAACCGACCGCCACGCAACCCGGCGCCGTGCCGCTGTTTCGCAAGGCGTTCGCCGTGCCCCGCGCCGTGCGACGGGCGACACTGTACGCCACGGCCCGCGGTTTGATCGATGTGACGCTCAACGGGCGCCACGCGACCGCCGATCAGTTCGTGCCGGAGTGGACCGACTACCATCGCCGGCTACACTACCGCACGTTCGATGTGACGGACCTGCTCGCGGCCGGCGAGAACGCCATGGGCGTCCAACTCGGCGACGGCTGGCACAGCGGGTTCGTCGGCTGGCAGGAAACCCGCGGCCAATACGGCACGTTGCAGAACAGTTTCTTGTTGCAGTTGGAAGTCGAGACCGACGACGGCGCGACGCTGGTCGTTTGCTCCGACGGTTCGTGGCGGTGCGACACCGGGCCGATTCTGTCGAGCGACTTCATGCTGGGCGAGCACTACGACGCGCGACGCGAGCGCCCCGGTTGGGACGCCGCCGGGTTCGATGCCTCTGCGTGGCTGCCGGCGGTGGAAGTCGCGCCGCCGCGGGTGCATGTGCCGCACTACGCCTTCAGCGGCAACGCCGCAGTGGCCGGCGACACGCCCCAGCCGCTGCCGCTGGTCGCCCAGCGCAGCGAACCGGTGCGCATCGTCGAAACGCTCCGCCCGGTCGCAATTACCGAGCCGACGCCGGGGGCGTTTGTGTACGACTTCGACCAGAACCTCGCGGGCTTCGTGCGTCTGAGCGTCGCCGGGCCGGCCGGCGCGCGCGTGCAACTGCGCCACGGCGAGCGGCTCAACCCCGACGGCACGCTGTATACCGAGAACCTCCGCCGCGCCGACGCCACCGACCTGTACGTCCTGCGGGGCAGCGACGCCGCAGCGCCCGAAACGTGGCAGCCGCGGTTCACGTTCCACGGGTTTCAATACTTGGAGCTCACGGGGCTGGACGCCGCGCCGTCGGCCGACGCGGTCGAAGCGTGCGTGGTGATGTCCTCCACGCCGCCGGCCGGGCAGTTCGAGTGCAGCGAACCGCTGGTCAATCGCCTGTGGCAAAACGCGTTGTGGGGGCAGAAAGGAAACTTCCTCACCGTGCCGACCGATTGCCCGCAGCGCGACGAGCGGCTCGGGTGGATGGGCGACGCGCAGGTGTTCTTGCGCTCGGCCACGTACAACATGGACGTGGCGGCGTTTTTCACCAAGTGGATGCAGGACGTCTGCGATTCGCAAGACATCGACGGCGTGTTCCCCGACGTGGCGCCGCGGCTGCGCGAGGGCGCCGACAACTTCGTCGGCCTCGACGGCCTGGGGGGAGCCGCCGGGTGGGCCGACGCGGGGGTGATCGTCCCCTGGACCCTGTGGCGCGTGTACGGCGACACGCGCGTCGCACAGCGCCACTTCGACGCGATGGTCCGTTGGCTCGATTGGCTGGAGCGCGAAAACCCCGCCGGCATCCGACTCAACAAACTCGGCAACAACTACGGCGATTGGCTCTGCATCCCCAGCGACACGACGTTCCGCACGCACTCGCCGATGAAAACGCTGCTGGCCACCGCCTACTGGGCCGACGACGCGGCCAAGCTCGCCGAGCTGGCCCGGGCGCTCGGCAGAACCGCCGACGCCGAGCGGTTCACGGCCATGTTCCACCGCGTGCGCGACGCCTGGCGCGCCGAGTGGCACGTGGGCGACGGCCGGCTGGCCGTCGAAACCCAAACGGCATACCTGCTCGCCCTGGCGTTCGATTTATTGCCCCAGGAAGTCCGCGCCCGCGCCGCCGAGCACTTGGTCGAGGCGATCGACCGCGAAGGGGGCCAACTCAGCACCGGGTTCATCGGCGTGAGTCACCTCAACCCGCAACTGACCCTCGCCGGCCGAGCCGACGTGGCGTACCGGCTGCTGCTGTCGCGGGAGTACCCGTCGTGGCTCTACCCGGTGCTGCACGGCGCCACCACTATCTGGGAACGCTGGAACGGCTGGACCGCCGAGGACGGGTTCTTCAACCCGCAGATGAACTCGTTCAACCACTACTCGCTGGGCTCGGTCAGCGAGTGGCTGTTCCGCCACGTCGCGGGGATCGAACTCGACCCCGCCGCCCCCGGCTTCCAACGGTTTGTCATCCGCCCCCACGTCGACGACCGCTTGGAGTATGCCGGCGCCAGCTACCAAACGCACTACGGCAAGATCGAGAGCCGCTGGCGCCGCGAACCGGACGGCACGCTGGAGCTGCACGCGACCGTCCCCGCCAATACCAGCGCCATCGTCTGCATCCCCGCGGGTGAAAACGCCACCATCACCGAAAGCGAAGCCCCCGCGGATCACGCCGCCGGACTGGAATCGCTCCCGCGCGAGCCGGAGTACGCCCGCTATCGAGCCGCCGCGGGCAAGTTTTGTTTTCGAGTGCGCCCGTAGCGTCCTCAGAGGCTCCGCCTGTCAGTAGCGTTCGGCGTTTTGAAAATGGTTTGCGTTGGTTGGGTAGTTGGGTCGTGTTGTGGTAAGACGGTACTGCCGGTCGCAATCAGACCAACGAGGAATGACACGATGGATACTCAAGCCCAGCACCTGCTGACCGAGGCCCTCAAACTCCCGGCGGACACGCGGGAGGACTTGGCCGTTCGTCTGTTGGGGAGTGTCAAACCAACTGAAGCCGAGGCCGAAGAGGTCCGGCAAGCATGGGTCGAGGAGATTGACCGCCGGGTCGACAGGCATGAAAACGGGGGAGCGACAGCAATCCCAATCGAGGAAGCCTGGCCCAGCATCACCGGCAAGCCTTGGCAGTCGAAGTCGTCGGACCATGGCTAAACGTCTCGCATTTCTGCCGGAGGTCCCCCGCGAGATTGAAGAGGCCCGCGACTGGTACGCCAGGCGGTTGTACCGTAACCGCCGCCTGACAAAGTTCCCCATTCTCGTCGTCTACCGCGAATACGACGATCGCACGCTGATCGTCACCATCTACGACACCAGCCGGCGCCCCGATCACTGGAAGAAGCGGCTACGATGAACCCCGCTGACTGGCCGCGGGTCCAACGCCTCACCACCCCGCAACCTCGGGTGGTGCATCTGGTCGATCAGTGGGGTAGGATAGATTGGCCGCCCAGCGGGAACCCGTCACCAAAGCGCTGCAATTGATGGGTTCCCGGCGGACCGGTACCCCGTCCTTGTACTTGAGGTGTTTAGCATGCGGTTGGTGCTAATACCCGTTGCACTCTGTACGCTCCTTTGGACCCTGGCATGCGAGATTGATTCCGCTCGCGCTCTTCCGCCGCTGGGCCTCACAGAACTCGGAGACGCAACAGCTACATTTGGGCTGTCGGTCGTGCAGGGAAAGGCCTACGTATCGACGTTCGCCCCTGCGCTCAGTGGCAAGTACTTTGTCGTCGACGGCGATGGTGCGGTGAGCACGATCACCGTCGAACATCCCAGCCTCGGTATCTTGAGAACGTTGTCGGAGCCGGTCGAGGCCGTCGATGGCGACGTCTATTTCGTAGCCAGTAGCCGCGATCTCCCACCCACGGGAGGTGCACTGTACCGAATCAATGCGCCCGACACCCCGGTTGCCACCTGGGACGGCCCCTACGCAATCCGGGGAGTGGACAGAGATTTGCGAGTCTATGGGTATTCAGAATTAGACCCGCTGGAATTCGTTCCGAATTCGCCGCGGATCTTTCGATTGCCGACTGGTTCGTTTAGCGGAAACGCCGGGGTCCTGTCCGTCACGCCAAGCGGTTACATTGTGGGCGATGCACAAGAACCAGGCACGGAGGAGTTCCAAGCCGCTTACTGGGACCTTCAGAGGGATTTTCATCAGCTTTTCGACTCTAGGTTCGCAATACGCGACAGGTCGGACGGCGCCGGAATCAACATGGGCTTGGCTGGACCGCAGATCAAATATGGCGACGATGATCCAATTCGGCTTAAGCAGAAGAACGGCGATGTGCTGCCATACAACCGCGTGCTGCCATCTCAGACGGAATTTGCGGCGATTGATTTTGGAGGAGCATACAATTGGGTGTATTACCCCGGTATCGTTCCGGACACGCCCGATGGAGCACTCTTGATTGAAGAGGTGTTTCCGGAACTCGACGGAGTCGATCTTTCGGAAGGCATCGACACGGTATTTGCCACAAATGGTCGCATTTATATGACCTTTATCATCGACAACAAAGCCTACTTGTTCGGGGCGCTCGACCCGTCGTTGGGCGCTGTGCCGGAACCGAGCACGCTGATCTGCCTAGCAGCAGCTGCCATGGTCGCCGCGGTCGGGCGACATCGATTGACTTCACTGAGCCAGTGAGCTCCCGGTTGATTGTGGAGTTGAGCTGAAACCCAGCGATCGCAAGTGATCCTGTCGATTCCTGGGCTTGGCAACTCAACGAGGATTGCAAACTCTTGACTAAGGCCTGAAAGGCCGCGCTCCCGCCGGGCAACTCTCCCGAAAGATTATGGTGGAAAATGGGCCACCGCATCGTGTATAAAGGGATTGCACCACTCTGCGCAACGGACTGCGCACGACAGAGGGGGGACTCCAGACGGCGCCGCTGACGCGAGTTTTGCACGCCGCCCGGGAGTTCTGCTTCGCACAACGGGCGGCTCGCGACCGGCTGTGGCGCGCGTAAGTCGTGGGCAGCAAACAGGTACGGCAAATCGCCCCCGGGCTCGCCGACGGACTTTTGCTCGAGAAATCAAGAATTAGCGCTCGGCAAAATAGCGTGACCCGCTTCGCCGCCGGGCGTTGGCGAGCACGCGAAGATCGGTTCGAGACGCTGCGGGCCGGTTGGGGCTGGTCGCCGGGACGAGTTGCCGAAGCCGCAGAGGCGGGAGGCGATTCAGGCGGGGCGTGCGTGGGCGGACCGCCATTGTCGTCACGACGAACCAGCGATCATCGTGGAGGTGCGCTCGACGATTCGCTACGAATCCGCCTCTACGCGCTCGGATTCGACGCAGCGCCGTATTGGGTCGCATTGCTGCGCGACACCAGAAAACCATAAAGGGCCACGACGACAAAGCATCCCAGCGGCAACAGGAATGACGCCCGCACGGCCTCCAGTGTGAAGCCGCCTAACTGGATCGGACCCGCGTCGATAATACCTGCCTGCCAGGGCGGCATCAGTGCGCCGCCGACGATTGCGAAGATCAGACCGGCGGAGCCGAGCTTGGCGTCGTTGGGCGTGAGACCGTCGAGGGCGAGGCCGTAGATTGTGGGGAACATCAGCGACATGAACAGCGAGATCGCCACGACACACACGATGCCCGGGATGCCGGGGGTAAAGATAGCGGCCGCCGTCGCGGCGAAGCCGCCCACTGCCAGAATGCCGAGCGCCTTGCCAGCCGGGACGCGCTTCAGCAGAAACACGGTCCCCAGCCAGCGTCCGACGAGAAACGTGACCATGGCGGCGATGTTCCACTTTTGCGCGGTGGCCGTCTCCATATTCAGCAGCGTCACGCCATAGTGAATGATGAAAGTCCAGCACATGATCTGGGCGCCGACGTAAAACGTTTGTGCGACCACTCCGCCGAGGTAGCGGAACGACGCCAGCCGCCCGAGCAATTCAAGAATGTGGATCGGATCTTCTTCATGCCCCGTGTCAGGCATTTTGGCGATCGCAAAGACGGCGAGCACGACGAGCACGACCATGGCGATCGCGACGTAAGGGATGCGCACGACTTTGAGATCGTGGGACTGCATCGCCTGATGTGCTTCCGGTTCGTCGACCGAGTAGTCCTTGAGCGCTTCGGTGACCTTCTCATCGACTTGGCTCGGCAGCATCTCCAGATACTCGGGATGCGCGTCCTTTTGCTCCTGGCGAAATTTGTCAACGTCGAGATTCGTGAGAATCAACTGGCTCATCACCAGCATGCCGATCAACGACCCCACCGGGTTGAACGCTTGTGCCAGGTTGAGCCGCCGCGTGGCCGTCTCGGCCGGTCCCATCGAAAGAATGTACGGATTGGCGGCCGTTTCCAGAAACGCCAACCCGAACGTCAGCACGTAGCAGGCAATGAGAAACAACCAATAGGACATGCCCATGCTGGCTGGGATGAACATCAGTGCACCGATCGCGTAGAGCACGAGCCCCGTGATGATGCCGCTCTTGTAGGAAAACTTGCGGATGATCAGGGCGGCGGGGATCGCCATCGTTGCATAGCCGCCATAGAACGCGCGCTGCACCCAGGCGCTCTTCTCGTTGCTCAGCAGGAAGACTTCCTTAAACACCTTCACCAGCGGATTGGTCACGTCGTTGGCGAACC
The DNA here is from genome assembly GCA_020427145.1 of Planctomycetales bacterium. Taxonomy (GTDB): domain Bacteria; phylum Planctomycetota; class Planctomycetia; order Pirellulales; family Lacipirellulaceae. The sequence continues at coordinate 9,539 of JAGQOU010000233.1, forward strand.
CCCACAACGCGAACAGCGACGTGACCAGCGCAAACGCGAAGAGGTATTGGCGCGGGACGACGGGAGTCTTTTCGGGCGAGGAGTCGGTCATGGGGGGTCCTGAGGCGATGAGTAGAAAAGCCGCGGTGGCTGGGGACGAGCGGAGCGCGCCCCCCGGGGAGCCAAGCGTACGGATTGGCAGTCAATGATCTGGCTAAAACCCTCGCAGGTCGGTGCTTTGTCGCGTCGGCAGGCCCGCTTTGGGACGCCGCGTGAGCACGCGGTACTCGATGCCGTGGGACGCGCAGAACTCGCGTTTCTCGGGTTTGTCGCCGTCCTCGTTGACCACGTAAATGTCCGGCTTAATCTGCGCGATTTCCGGCTCCGCGTCCAGCCAGCCGTGGCCCGTGGAGACGTACGCCGCGTGCACGAACCGCACCGCGGCGACCATGTACCGGCGTTCGTCCTCGCGATACATCGGATGGCCGGCGCCTTTGAGCAGCTCGATGTTGGCGTCGTGACCCACCACCACGTGCAACTCGCCCACCGCAGCGGCCTCCTCGAAAAAGCGGATGTGGCCGGAGTGGAACCAGTCGTAGCAGCCGGTGACGATCACCTTGGGGCGGTTCTCGTTGGCGGTGGCCGCGGACGATTGCAGGGCGCCGTCGATGGGGAAGCCGGCGAGTTGCTCGTCGGGAATCGCTCGGCAGGCAACGTTGTGCTGACGAAAGGCCGCCTCCACCCGGGCGTCGTCCGCCGTGCCGGCAAGGGCGCCCACAACGTCCGTCGCTTCCGCGGCGGCTGCGGCGATGCCCGCCGCGACGGCGTCGATCGGCGTGACGCGGTCGACCACTTTCAGCGACTCCAGAAAATACTTACGCTCGTCGAGCGGGAACTTCGACGGCCGGCCTGCGGCGGACTCGAACAGCGCGTCGCTGTACAGCAGCACGTGCACCGGGCCGTGGCGGCTGGCTTCGTGCAGCTGGCGCACGTGGCGCGAGCGGAGGTCGTCGAAACTGGCGGCGACAAGAACGTCAGTCATGGGGCTGCGTCGGAGAGTCGGATGTGGGGGGCGAATCCGCCGGGGACCGGTTCGCGGCTGACGACGTACAAGTAACCGCCGCCGCAGCCGGAGTACATGGCGCCGACGTACCGTGACTGGTACTGCGCGAGCAGCGCGAGCAGGTCGAGTTCCAGCGTCGGGTGGCTAAGCGTGTCGGGGAGGATCGCGTCCCAACACGCAGAGCACTCGTTCATCGCGGCGCCGAGGCCGGCCGCATCGCGGGCCACGATTGCGTCGAAGCAGTCTTTGCCCGATTGGCCGAGGCGCTCGATCCACTGCGGGTCGAGATTCTGCTGGCCCAGAGGATCGTATCCCGGCGGCCGCGGCGCCACGGGGACGATGTGCAGCACCTGCTCCAGCCACGCCGCGGTCGCCGGGTCGTTGTGCGATTCGACATGCACGGGAAACACGCCGCCGTCGTGGTCAGCGTCGAAATCAAGCCGATTGACGCCCGGATATATGAGCCCAATCATGTCTTGCGAGCCGGACGGATCAGCTTTGCCGCGGTTCTCGGCAGCGTAGAGTTGGCGGGCAAGCTGCAAGCGATCGCCCGCGGGCACGCCGTCGGGCCAGAGTTGCCGAGCGATCTTGCGCGTGCCGGTGGCCATGCCGGCGCGCTCCATGAACCAATGCACCGGCTCCAGGCCGACCACCACCATCGACCCCGGCGGGCGCGGGTTGTGCCGCGAGACGAACGGCTGGTCGATCCACCCGCCGGCGAGCGCCATCCGGTAGGGGATGGCGCCGATGACGTCCGTCAAATCGTCAGGGTTGTCGCTGTTCGTCACGACTAGGCCGATTCCAAAATGATATTGCCGTATTGGGTGGTATCGCCGGTGCGGATGAGGCCGATGGCCTGCGGCACGCGGCGTTTGAATTGGTCGTGCGGTTCGAACTCGACCTGCACGGGGCTCAACAGGGCCGCGTATTCGTCCTGCACCGGTTGGCCGTTCTCGCCCGTGAACTCCTCGGCCATCCACGCGGCGCCGATGACAAAGTTCTCGCGCAGCGCGGCGAGCACCTGTCGCACCGTTGGCACGTCGTCGACCAGCGAGACGTCGACCGTTTCGATCAGCGGCCACGAGGGGAAGCCGCGATCGGCGATCACCAACGTGTTGGTGTGCCGCACGCGTGCCAAGAGCGACAGGATGTGTGGGTTGAGAATACCTTGTCGGATCATAAAAAGACCTCAGGGCGTTCCGCAGCCAAGTGATTTCACCACGACGACGCGACGAAGAGAATTGTCTGAGTGGACGCGCCAACGGCGTGGATGGGAACGAAATAGCGAACCGGTGTTGCGGGAATCCCTCCCCCGGACCCTCCCTGCGAGGAAGGGGGGAAGTGCCGCTCCTCCTTTTCGCCGCGTTGCTAACTGACCGTCCGTTTGCCGGCCTTGCGATCGTTGTATTGCGTTTCGATCCAGTGATAGGTCTTTTCCAACCCAGTGCGCAGCGGTGTGTCTGGTTCCCAACCGAGGATGCGTTTGATCATCGTGTTGTCGCTGTTGCGCCCCGCGACGCCCAGCGGGGCGTCGAGTTTGTGGTTCCGCTGGAGCTTCACGCCGCCAATCTCCTCGGCCATGTCGGCGAGCGTGTTGATCGACACCAGTTCGCTGGAACCGAGGTTGATGGGCGTGGCGATCAGTTCATCGCAGTGCATGATTTTGTCGATCCCCAGCGTGCAGTCGTCAATGTACATGAAGCTGCGGGTCTGGTGACCGTCGCCCCAAATCTCGATGTTGTCGTCGCCGGAGTCTTTCGCTTCGATCACCTTGCGGCAGATCGCCGCGGGCGCCTTTTCGCGACCGCCGTCCCAGGTACCTTGGGGACCGTAGACGTTGTGGAACCGCGCGATCGCCGTCTTCATGCCCCGCTCGTGCCAATACTCCTCGCAGAACATTTCCGACAGCAGCTTTTCCCAACCGTAGCCGCGTTCGGCCATGGCGGGGTAGGCGTCGGTTTCCTTGAGGGCCCGCACCTGGGGGTCCTTCTGCAGTTCGGTGTTGTAGGCGCAGGCGGACGACGAGAAGAAGTATCGCTGGGCGCCGGCGCGATAGGCGGCCTCGATCATGTGCGTGTTGATGAGGATGCTGCGCAGGCACTCGACGCGAAACCGCTCGATGAAGCCCATGCCCCCCATGTCGGCGGCCAGGTTGTACACCTCCGCAGCGCCTTCGCACGCCTGCTCGCAGTTGTCGCGATCGCTCAGATCGAGGCAAAGGCTCTCGACGCCGGGCGTACGCTGGTACCACTCCGGCAGCGGCTTCTTGTCGATGGCGCGGATGCGCGTGAAGCCCTTGTCGTGAAAGTATTTGGCCAGCGCGCCGGCAATAAACCCGCCGGCCCCGCCGATGACAATCAGATCGTCCTTGGCTGGACCCGTTGAATCGGTCACGGTTGACTCCTGAATTACCTGAATAAGTCGATGGCCGCGGCGAGCGACGCGGGTGACGAGCGTGCGCCGCTTCGGCGCGAGAGCCAAGGGATTGTTGCCCTGGCGGTGTTGATTATCGTCCTCAGTATTGCCTTGAACACCGGATAATCCATGCCTAGACTTGACCATTCGATGGATATTGTTGACCTGACGTCAACGGCCACTGACACATGCTGGATGCTGGCGACGTCTGCCGCCAGACAGCGCCAACCGGGCCACGATGACCACGCCCACGCGACCGCCCGTCTTCTTTTCCAGCCAAGTGCGGGCTGCCAAGCGGTTCTATCTGGATCTGTCGCGGCGGCCGCAGCGGGGTCTGGCGGTGGCGTGCGGCGGCCGCGAGGACTGCGCTGCCGATTACCGCATTGACCGCAGCGGGTTCCCTTTTCACGCGATCGAATTCGTCTGCGGGGGCCGCGGTCGAATCACGCTCGACGGCGTTGTGACGGAACTGTCGGCGGGCGTCGTCTACAGCTACGGCCCCAAGACGCGGCACCTAATTGAATCTGACGCCGGCGAACCGCTGGAGAAGTACTTCGTCAACTTCGCCGGCCGCGAAGCTGACGCCGCGCTGGCAAAGACGCACCTGCCGGCGGGCGCCGCACGGCGAGTTCTGGCGCCGCTGGACGTTCAGAGCGCTTTTAACGACCTGATTCGTCACGGCGGACATTCGACCACGGCGCCCTGCGACGCGTTGCTACAGTACCTGCTCGCGTTGATCGCCACGCAAGGCGTCGCCGCAACCGCGATCAAGTCGGCGGCGTACGTCAACTACGAGCGCTGCCGAGCGCATCTGGAAGCCCATTCCCTGCGGTTGCGTTCCTTGGACGAGGCGGCCGACGAGTTGGCGATTGACAAAGCCTACCTGTGTCGCCTGTTCCAACGCTTCGACAACCGCACGCCCCATCAGTACCTGACGCACCTGCGAATGAACCGCGCGGCGGAGTTGCTCGCCGACCACGGGCGGCTAATCAAGCAAGTCGCAGCGGCGGTCGGCTATCAAGACGTGTTTCACTTCTCGCGGGCGTTCAAAGGCGTGTTTGGCGTCTCGCCTCGCAAGTTTCGGGAATTGCTCGCTTAGAACCCGCTGCAGCGAGATTTTGCCGCGGAGCCAGGCCGACGACATCGGGGGGATTCGCCGAGGGCGCTAGCATTCCGTATGTTCCGATGCGGGTGGCGACGGATCCGCTGCGGCAGAGGCGGCTGTTTGAGCGGTTCATTCTTCGCAATGAGGGACATGCGGGGGCTCGCGATCGTAGGTGCGTGTCTTGTTTTTCAAGCCACGTTTTGTCCGCGATCTGCGCAAGACCTAAAAAGGCAAACCGCGATTTTCGCTGCCAAGATGGTCAGCCTGTGCGAATAATGGAGCGTGACCCGCTGCCGCGTGCAGTTCCTTCGGCGCGACACGCGTCGCACCACCCGCGCGGGAGATACGGCGAGCCGCACGCGATTGTGCGGGGTGCTGCTCGTCTAAAGTTTGAATTCAGCTTCTCAAAATCATCTCACGCGCCATTGGGGGCGTTTTGATTCGGTCCCGCGTTGCGGTTATACGACCGTCGCCCGTGCGACGCGGTCGGCAATCTGCAGCACGATACGAGTCGCGTCATCGACGAATGCGACGGTCAATCCGCGCGGCCCCGATGGTCCTTGCGAAATGCCGGCCCCGCCAATGCGATAAGTCGTCTCTCAAGTCTCACAGCATCCATCTCTTCCCGTAGGATCGCAATGACTATCACGAGTCGCACTGCACAATTGTTCTTCGCCGTCGCTGCGGCGGCCATCCCGCTGGCGGGCGGCGTGCACGCCGCCATCAATTATTTCAACACGCCCAGCGGCAACTGGAACGTCGCCGGCAACTGGTTGGACGGGGTCGTGCCCGGCGGGGGGACGCCGCCCGAAATTGGGGTCATCGACCTCGGACAGACGGCGACGATTGACTCGGTGGTCCCCACGGTGCAGGAGGTGTGGGTCGGCGACGACGCGACCAACGGCACGCTCAACGTGCTGGCCGGCGGCGAGTTGAACGCGCTGGGCGACACGGCCGAGACCGGCATTATTGTCGTGGGGCGGACTTTCAACGGCGGCGGCTCCAACGCCGATAGCCTGTTGAATGTCGACGGCGGCACGGTGATGACCGAAGGCATGGTCATCGGCGAGGCGTTCCTCTCCAATGCGGGCACGAACGCGCAGGTGGTGATCAGCGGCTCGGGATCGGTAACCGTGAAGAACTTCATGCACGTCGGCGCCGGCGATCA
>JAGQOU010000234.1 GCA_020427145.1 Planctomycetales bacterium
AGAAGCTGCTGTTCATGGGCGGCGACATTGCTCAGTGGCACGAATGGGACGCCGAGGGCGAGTTGCAGTGGGATCTGCTGCAGTGGGAAACGCACCAGGGCGTCAAGAAGCTGGTGGCGGACCTGAATCGCGTGTACCGCGACGAGCCGGCGCTGCATCAGGTGGACTTCGACGCCGCCGGGTTCGAGTGGATCGACTGCCACAACTATGCCGACAGCATTCTCGCGTACGTCCGCCGGGCGGAAGACCCCGAGGACTTCCTGGTGGTGGTCTGCAACTTCACCCCCGTGCCGCGGTCGGAGTACCGACTCGGCGTGCCGGAAGGGGGCTGGTATCGCGAAATCATGAACACCGATTCGACCTACTACGGCGGCAGCAACGTGGGCAACTTCCCCGGGATCATGGCCGAACGACGGGAAAGTCACGGCCGGCCGTACTCGGTGGCGCTGACCCTGCCGCCGCTCTCGGTGGTGATCCTCAAGCCGCATCGAGAAGGTTAGTCGCGGACAACCGCGTCTCAGGCGAGCGGGGGGCACGGGGCCCCTCGTGTTGGGGCCGCAGTTGTGCTTAGATGGAGTGCTTGGAATTTCGCTCTAGCACGACATTTACGCAATGAACGTCACTTACGCCTGCCCCCAATGCGATGCGCCGCTGCGTCAATCGTTTGACGCCGCCACGCGCGAACTGTCCTGTCCCGCCTGCGGGCAGTCCGTCGAGACGCCCGCCGGCGCCGTGGAGGGCGATCAGGTGCGCCGCTGCCTGGTGTGTCCCAGCACCGATCTGTACGTCCGCAAGGACTTTCCCCAGCGGCTGGGCGTGCTGCTGGTGGTCGTGGGGATCGTCGGCAGCTCGGTGGCTTGGTATTACGGCAGCTTGCTGTGGACCTTCGGCATTTTGTTCGCCACGGCGCTGGCCGACGTGCTGCTGTACATGTTCGTGGGCGATGCATTGATGTGCTACCGCTGCGGCGCCATTTATCGGGGCGTGGCGGAGATGGATTCCCACGGCGGCTTTGACCTGGAGACCCACGAGCGATACCGTCAGATGGCGGCCCGCATCAAGGCGTGACCTGACTGACGACTTGGCGCGCGTCCGCGATTCCTCTCCCCCGCAGCACAATTCGCCACCGAAGCGATGGACGCCGAGCAACGCCGCATTGAAGAGGATCTGCGCGGCCAGCTCGACGGGCGCGTGCGGTGCGACGACCTGTTCACGCAGCTGTACGCGACCGACGCCAGCATCTACGAACTGCGGCCGCTGGGGGTGGTTCGCCCCCGGCATGCCCAGGACGTGTCCGCCACGGTCCGGTACGCGGCTCAGAACGGTATCCCGGTGCATGCCCGCGGAGCCGGTACGGGATTGGCCGGCGAGTCGCTGGGACGCGGGTTGATTGTTGACTTCTCCTGCTACATGCGGCGAATCGGCGAGATCGGCGAGGACCATGTCACGGTCCAGGCGGGCGTCGTGCTCGATCGACTCAGCGGGGCGCTGGCGAAGCGGGGGCGCGTGTTTGGGCCCGATCCGGCCACGCGGCAAGTTTCCACCGTGGGGGGCGCCATTGCGGTCGACTCCTCGGGCAGTCGCTGGCCCGCGTACGGGTCGTTGCGCGATCAGGTGCTGGAACTGGAAGTCGTGCTGGCCGACGGTGCGACCGTGCGGCTCCACCGCAATCACAACCCGGACGCCACGGCGGCGGACCTGCCTGCCGCGACGCTGCGAACCGCCGAGTTGGCCGCCGGCGTCGCGGCGATCTGCCGGGAGCATGCCGACGCACTCGCCCACAGTTCCGTCGCCAGCTGCGTCGACCGGAGCGGGTACTGGCTTCCCCGGGCGGTGCGGGACGATGGCGTGGACTTGGCCCGGCTGGCCGCCGGCAGCGAGGGCACGCTGGCGCTGGTGACCGAAGCGAAGCTGACGACGCACGCGCGTCCGCCGTTCCTGGGCAGCGTGCTGTTGTTCTTCAATTCCATGGAACGGGCGGCCGAGGCGGCGGCCGAACTCGGCGAGCGCCGCGTGCGCGCGTGCGATCTCATGGATCGCCGCCACCTGACGCTCGCCCGCGAGTCGGACCCGCGGTACGAGTTTCTCATCCCCGCGGCGACCGAAGCGGTGCTGCTGGTGGAACAGGCGGCCCACACGGCCGACGAATTGCGTTACGCGCTGCTGTCGGTGGTCGATTTGGCCGTGAAGCAGCGCAAGCTGGCCGTCGACGCGCACCTGGCCGCCGACGAGTACGAAGACCAACTGCTGTGGCAACTGGCGCGGCGTTATACGCCCACGCTGTACCGCTTGCGCGGATCCACGCGGCCGATTCCGTTTGTGGAAGACATTGCCGTGCCGCCGGCGCGACTGGCCGAGTTTTTGCGGGCCGCGCAGGATACGCTCAACCAGTTTCAGGTCACGGCGTCCATCTTCGGGCACGCGTCGCACGGGCAACTGCACATTCGCCCGCTGATGGATCTGGCTGCGCCGGAGGAGGTGGCGCAGATCGACGCGCTGGCTTTGGCGTTGTACGAGCAGGCCTGGCGGGTGGGGGGCACGATTAGCGGCGAGCATGGCGAGGGACTCAGCCGCACGCCGTTCGCCGAGCGGCAGCATGGACCGCGCATGGCGGCGTTTCGCGCGGTCAAGGAGTTGTTCGATCCGGCGGGGCTGCTCAATCCCGGTAAGAAAATCCCCGCGTCGACGGAGTGCGTGATCACGCGGCTGCGGCGGGTGACATTGCCCCGGGAAAAGTTGGCGGCGGCGGCCGAAGAATCGGGCGCCGACGGCGGCGCCGCTTCGCCGCGCGTCTTCGACCTGCAACTCGATTGGACGGCCGACGAAATGGCGCACGCCGTCCGGGCGTGCAACGGTTGCGGCGCGTGTCGCACGCAAAACGAAGCGGAGCGGATGTGCCCCATCTTTCGTCACGCGCCGCGCGAAGAAGCGTCGCCGCGGGCGAAGGCCAACCTGGTCCGCGGCATTCTCACCGGCAGCCTGCCCCCTGAAACGCTGCTAGAAGAGGCCGCCAAGGAAGTCGCCGATCTGTGCGTGCATTGCCACATGTGTCGGTTGGAATGCCCGGCGAACGTGGACATTCCCCGACTGATGGTCGAGGCCAAGGCGCAGTACGTGGCGACCAACGGGTTGCCGGTGGGCGAGAACGTGCTGGCGCGGCTCGACGATCTGTGCCGGTGGGCGTCGCGGGCTCCGCGCCTGGCGAACTGGATGCTCCGCGATCGGGTCGCGCGGTGGGTGTTGGAGAAACTGTTGGGCATCGCTCAAGGCCGCAAGTTGCCGCGGTTCACCCGCCGTCCGTTCATGCGGCGGGCCATCCAGAGCCGATTGCACGAGTCGCGCGCCGTGGCCGAGCAGCTGGTCGCCGACAAGGTGGCGGTGTTCGTCGACACGTTCGCCAACTATTGCGACCCGCAGCTCGCCGAAGCGCTGGTAGCGGTGCTGCGCCACAACGGCGTGAAGGTGTTGGTGCCGCAGTACCAACAGCAGGCGGGCATGCCGCTGATCGCCCACGGCCTGGTGGAACCGGCGCGTCGCATCGCCAAGAAAAACGCCGCGTTGTTCGCCGAGCACGTCCGGCAGGGCTACACGATCGTGTCGACCGAGCCGTCGGCCATTCTCGCGTTGACGCACGAATACCTGCAGTTGCTGCCTGGGGACGAGGACGCGCAGCTGGTGGCCGACAACTCGTTGGAGGCGTGCCAGTACCTGTGGCGATTGCATCAGCGTGGCGGCCTGAAGCTCAACTTCCAGCCGTTGGACTTGGCCGTCGGTTACCACAAACCGTGCCACATGATCGCGCTGGACCCCGGCGATCCCACGGTGCATCTGCTGAATCTGATCCCCGAGTTGCGCGTCCATCGCATCGACAAGGGGTGCAGCGGCATTGCGGGACTGTACGGGTTCAAAAAGGCCAACTATCGCAACAGCCTGCGGGTGGGGTTGCCGTTGATGTCGGCGATGCGCACCGGGCGGTTCCACGCCGGCACGACCGAATGCAGCACCTGCCGAGTGCAGATGGAGCAGGGCGCCGCGAAACCGACCGTTCACCCTGTCAAACTCTTGGCGCTGGCCTACGACCTGATGCCCGAGATCCGCAATCTGCTGCATCGCCCCGCCGAGGACTTGGTGGTACGATGACCGTGTCGGTGTTGTTATTCGCGGGGGCGCGCGAGGCGGCGGGAGCCGAGGCGGCGACCGTCGAATTGCCCCTTGGCGCCACGGTGGCCCAGTTGCGCGCGGCGCTGGCCGCGGCGTGTCCGGCGCTCGCGCCGCTGTTGCCGAGTTGTCTGCTGGCCGTGAACGCCGAGTACGCCGCTGAAGCCGCGACAATCGCGCCTGGCGATGACGTGGCGCTGATCCCGCCGGTCAGCGGCGGC
>JAGQOU010000235.1 GCA_020427145.1 Planctomycetales bacterium
ATCGCCATCATCGGCGTGTTGGTCGCGCTGCTGTTGCCCGCTGTGCAGGCCGCCCGCGAGGCGGCCCGGCGTATGCAATGCGCCAACCAAGTGAAGAACTTGTCCATTGCGTGTCTCAACTACGAGAACGCGACGGGTGAAATGCCCTACGGGCGCAAGTTCAACTACTGGGACGCGTACACCTGGACGCAGCTTACCCTGCCGTACATCGAACAACAGGCAATCTACGATCTCTATTGGACGCTACCCGACCCGGTTCCTGTCGCGCCGAATGGCAACACGCCGGTTTCTTCGAGCCCGATTGGCGACGACCCTCGTATGCGGCAGGCTCGGGAAGCCCAAATCCCGGTGTACTACTGTCCGAGCGATACGACGCCGATTGCCAACGAGATCGGCACCGCCTCATTTGGCAACTATCGCGGTAACTATCGTGGCTGCGTTGGCGCAACGGACTTATTTGGCGGTCGGCCGCACAATTTCTATTGGGGTTCGCTGCCGTCGACGATGACAGATGCAATCAATAGCGACGGCAACGCAATGATTGGCGCTTTTGGGGTGAACGTGCTAGGGCGACCACAAGTCACATCGCAATATAACGAAGTTATTGTCCCGCCGAACAGACTGAGACAATTCACTGACGGCACTTCCGGCACGCTCCTTATTTCCGAGGGGGTGGCTCCGCGTACGCAGGGTTGGGGCGGACCTCTCAGCGCAATGATTTACGGCAATATGGGCGGGGCTCTCTTTTCCGCCATCGACAGTCCGAACTCCTCAAATGCCGACTTTATCATCGGACCGTGTCCTTCTGATGTTGGCGACGAGGAGTATCCGCTTAACAATCAATGTGTTGCGTTTCGCGGCACTGGTGCTGCAACTGGTCAGTCTGGGCCTAGTGGCCAGCAGGCGGTCGCGCTCGCACGAAGCCTTCATCCCGGGGGCGTCAATGCATCGCGAGCGGACGGTTCGGTTCATTTTGATACCGACTCGGTTGACACCGCCGTTTGGCGGGCACTGGGTACTCGAACTTTCGGTGAGACGATCGCCGAATAGGCGGGGCCAATCCGTTGGACTGTTTCTCTCAATGCCAAGTCAAAGGAACTCTCACGGCATGGTACTGATTAAGAACGCTTGGTTCGTCGCCGCGGCCTGCGTGCTGCTTGCCGGTTGCGAGCAGACGACCACCGTCTCGGGTACGGCGACGTACAACGGCACGCCGATCGAGTCCGGGGCGATCATGTTCAGTCCAGTGGACGACACAGGACGTAATTTTGGCGCGAGGATCAAGGACGGGAGTTTCGCAATCGAGGAGGCCTCTCCCGGAACGGTAAAGGTCATTGTCACGGGGCAACGAAAGATCGATTTTCTCGGGACGAGTTCCGCCGACGCATATGCGAAAGGCGGCAAGAAGCAGTCTACCGTTCGCCCCGGCGAAGATGCTGACTACATTCCTCTCGACGCCGAAGGCAACGGGCAAGAAGTCGAGATTAAGCCGGGCGACCAAACACTGGAATTCGCGATCAAAGGTCCCCCTGCGTGAGAATTGGCGGCGAAAGTTCGGGGCTCTTCTTCTATACATGACTTGCCTAAGTGCTGTTTTCACTCGCCAATTTGTGGGCGGGAGAGGTCTGCAACCCTGGACGTAGAGATCCAAACTGATTGGCCCGGTCGCCAGCCAAGCAGCCGGGAGCCGACGTGAAATCTGCCAGCTGCACGGGCTGGACGAACGCGATTCGCGGTGCGCTCGGCGCGCAGAGCCGAGCCTCGGCGTAGCGAGCATCAGCGGTTGCATGGTCGGTCGCGGACGGCGCAGATCGTCTCCCTCAGATTGCCGCGCTTGATAGTGCTTCGATTTCAGGCGATCGCCGATCGCCGAGCCCCACCCTAGTGAGCACGCCTGTCGTTCGGTTCGTGTTTTTGTCTAGTCGAGTGGGCAAGCTGCCGTGCCGGCGAGCCAATGGCGCGAGCCGCGGGTTTCTCACGTGACGACCGACGCCAAAGCGTACGGGCCCACTTCAGGCTTCCGCATTGACGAAGCCGCGAACCGAGCGGTTTCGCTTAACCGCGTCGGCGGCGAATCACCGCCGCCATGAGCGTTGCCACGCCTGCCAGCAGCAGCGTGGCCGGTTCCGGCACGGCGGTCAGTGCGGCGAACGACCCGGCCCCATTGGCCAATTCGTAAGCTGTCTTGAAGAACTTGAAGTCGGCGTAGTCGTTGTCGCCGTCCAGGTCGAGGTCGCCCAGTTTGAAGGCGTCGAAGCCGGTGGTTTCTGGAAAGGTCGTCGATGCATTCGCCACAAACAGCGCCCAATCGTCAGCGGTCGCGACGCCGTCGAAGTTGAGGTCGGCCGACGTGCCGGCCGACGGCAGGCGGTCGTCCAGCAGCAAATCGATGCGATAGAACTGGTTCAGGTCCTGCTTGCCGCGAACGCGAAAGTAGTAGTCGCCCGCGCCGCTGAGATACTGCGAGTTGATGAGTTCCGCGGCTCCCAGGGCGCCTGAATCGGACGTAGTCAAAAGTTCCAGCGACGGCGTGGCGGAAAACAGCTGCAGCACCAGATCGTTCTGGGCCGCCGCGTTAAACACGCCCTGCTGGACGGTCTCGTAAGTGGGGCCAATCGGCGTCACTTTGAGCTTGGCGAACGTTTGACCGGTCACGGAAAACTTGAACCAGTCGGCGTCGTTGCGTCCGTCGATGCCCAGCCAATCGTCGTCGAACTGGTTGACGACTGAATCGGACGCGTCCAGGCCCATGGCAGTGCGTCCGGTGGTCGTGAAGTCGCCGAGCGACGTGGCCGTTGTATATGTGTTGTTGCCGCTGCCGCGTTCCTGGGGGTCGCCGTATTGCCGGTTCAGCGCATAGACGTCGTCGAACTGCAGCCCCCAGATATCGGTCCGCAGCCCGCCTTCCATGACCGCCTTGGCCGATCCGTTGACAAACTGGGCGTGCCCCAGGCCCACTCCGTGACCCGTTTCGTGGATCACCAGATTGCGCAGCCCCGGTTCGCTGGCAAAGTAGAATCCGACCGAGCCGTCGTTTTCGCGGGTCGTGTCGATCCGCATGTCGCCGCCGTCGGGGTAAGTGTTGTCAGCCAACGCGCCGCCTGGCGTGCCGTCGAGGTTTTCTCCTCCGATGCGGATATCGCCGAATTGCCCCGTGCTGACGCCCGCGGCATTCTGCTCCGGCACATACGTCATCGCGATGCTCGACACCCGCGAATACTGCGCGTAGGCGTTGCTGATGACGTCGAACCACGGCCGATTGGTGAAGTCGGCCGTTCGCTGCGCCGCGGCCACGTTCCAACCGTCGTCGAGAAATTGAATGAGATTGCTGTTGGCAGAGCGGTCGTAGCTGTGCCCGTCGGGGACGATGCTCCACCGCAGGGTGACCGGATCGCCGCGTTGCAGCCCGCTGCCGTCGATCTGGGTGGACGACCACCGCCCGCCGATATCAAAACCAGGCGCCGTCGACGCCGGGTTGACCAAGACAAAGAATGTCAGTGCGCAGCACAAATGCTGCACCCGCGTACGAGCCCGCGTCGGGATATTCACGATCCGCCCATATCACTGTTCGCGTAGAATAGATGCCTCTCAACTGTCCACTGTAGTCTTCCCCCCCGCAGCGTCAACATCGCGACAAAGGGTCTCAAACAATCTGCGAGATATCGGCGGCAGCATGGCGGTCGCAGATCGGGCGGCAGGGGACCGCAGGCGAAGCGGGTGACAGCAGCGGGCGGCCCTGTTTGCCGACCGAGACGAGCATGTCACGCGGCGTCGGAGCTGCGTCGTTGCGGGTCATTGGCGCTCGGCGCTGCGATCGATTTGTTGCAGCGCGGCGATCGCCGCCGCGACCGCTGCGCCGTCAATCGTGCGGAAACTGGCGCCGCTCAGGAATCGACGATCGACCAATTCCACGCCCTCGCGCCCCGCCAGCGAGCCATCGTCTCCCCGCGTCGCGGCGCCCATGTGAACGCCGCGACACCGGGTCTGCTGCACAATGCGGGCCACGTTGCCGGCATGGATGCCGCCGCCCGGCAGGATTTCGATCCGCCCCTGCGCGTGCTCGATCAGCGTTTGCAAGACGCCGCAGCCCGCGGCCGCGTTCGGCTGGCCGCCGCTGGTGAGCACCCGCGTCACGCCGGCTTCAATCACAGCGTCGAGTCCTCGCCGGCAATCGGCGACAAAGTCGGACGCCCGGTGGAACACCGTGTCGCGCGTCCCGGCGGCTGCGACCAATTCGCGGCAGCGCGGCACGTCCACCTCGCCGTGGGCGTCGAGCACGCCGAAGACAACGCCCGCGGCGCCCAGCGCGACGAAGCGGGTCACGTCGCGCAACATGGCGTCGAACTCGTCGCGGTCGTAGCGAAAACCGCCAGCCCGCGGGCGGACCATGACGACCACGGGCGCGAGGCCCGCTTCGACGGCCAGCTCGACAAGCCCCGCCGAAGGCGTGACGCCACCCAGTTCGAGCCCGCCGCACAGCTCGACGCGATCGGCTCCCGCTTCGACCGCGGCGCGGATGTCCTGCATCGAACCGACGCAAACTTCCACGAGCGTCTTCATGGGCAATCTCGTTGAGAATTCCGTCGCGGGATCTTTCCGCAAAGATTGCCCAGCGGCGGCGCGGGCGAACAGAAAACAGCCGTGATTTCCCCAGCATTTTGGCGGCCGTCATCTTGCGTCCGCGAGCGCACCAAGTCAAGGATAGTACCGTCGACTCTCCGACGCTGTCTTGCGCGCTGGCGAAGGCCCGCCAATTGCGCGCCGCGCCCCGTCCGCCGCCGCCACTGCCGCCGCACGCGATCGTGCATAACGAGACCGCGCCCGTCCATGACTCTTAGCTTTCTCGACTGGTCCGTCATCGGTTCGTACTTCGCGATCACGCTGGCTGTGTCGCTGCACTTCTCGCGGCGCGCGAAGACGAGTACGAGCGAGTTCTTTCTCTCGGGGCGCAACGCCCCCTGGTGGCTTGCTGGCACGTCGATGGTTGCCACGACCTTCGCCGCCGACACGCCTCTGCTGGTCACAGGCCTGGTGGCCAAGAACGGTATCGCCGGCAACTGGCTGTGGTGGTGCATGGTGATGAGCGGCATCATGACCGTATTCTTCTACGCCCGGATGTGGCGCCGCGCCGGCGTGCTGACCGACGTCGAATTCGCCGAGCTGCGGTATTCCGGCAAGCCGGCGGCGTTCCTGCGCGGCTTTCGCGCGCTGTACCTTGGCGTGCCGGTCAACTGCATCATCCTCGGGTGGGTCAACCTGGCGATGCTGAA
This sequence comes from Planctomycetales bacterium, assembly GCA_020427145.1. Taxonomy (GTDB): domain Bacteria; phylum Planctomycetota; class Planctomycetia; order Pirellulales; family Lacipirellulaceae. The sequence continues at coordinate 5,271 of JAGQOU010000235.1, forward strand.
GATCCTGACGACGTCGTTGGATGTCGGCGAGACGACCGCCACGGCGATCCTGGCGGGGATTCTCTTGCTCACCGCGTTCTACACAACGCTCGCCGGACTTTGGGGCGTGTATGTCACCGACATGCTGCAATTCACGCTGCAAATGAGCATGGCCGTGGTCCTCGCGTACTTCGCGGTTCAGGCGGCGGGCGGCATGGATCAGCTGGCCGCCGAGGTTCAGGCGGCCGACGGACAATCCGCCTCGCGGCTGGATTTCCTGCCGCCGCTCGACTCGCCGTGGATGCCGGCGATCACTTTCTGCACCTACTTGGGCGTCGTTTGGTGGTCGAGCTGGTACCCGGGCGCCGAACCTGGCGGCGGCGGGTACGTGGCGCAGCGAATCTTCTCGGCTCGCAACGAACGTCATGGCGTGCTCGCCACGCTGTGGTTCAACGTAGCCCACTACGCGCTGCGGCCCTGGCCGTGGATCGTGACCGCCCTGGCGACGCTGGTGCTGTATCCCGAGTTGAAGGATAAGGAATCCGGCTATGTGCTGGCGCTGATGGACCCGCGCATCCTGCCGCCTGCGCTGCGCGGGTTCATGCTTGCGGGTTTTGCGGCGGCGTATATGTCGACGATCTCCACGCAGTTGAATTGGGGAGCATCGTACGTCGTCAACGACTTCTATCGCCGGTTCATGGCCCCGACCGCGACCGAGCAGCACTACGTTGTCATATCACAAGTCACGACCGTTTTGCTGATGCTACTGTCGTTGCTGGTAATGACGGTGCTGCCTAGCATCGAGGGGGCCTGGAAATTGCTGTTGGCCACTGGGGCCGGCACCGGCGGCGTGTACCTGCTGCGATGGTATTGGTGGCGGATCAACGCGTGGTCGGAAGTGAGCGCTTTGGTCGTGGCCGCCGCCGCGTCAATCGTCCTGCAAGCGCCTTGGGGCGCCGGTTGGAGCAGCGACGAGCCCCGCGAATTTGCGTACCTGATGCTCACGACGACGGCCATCGCGACCGCCGCGTGGATGGCCGTCACGCTGCTGACGCCCGTCGAACCGGAAGGCAAGCTTGTCGACTTCTACCGCCGCGTCCGGCCCATTGGCCCCGGCTGGTCGCGCATCGCAAAACTGGCCGACGCGCCGCCGCCGGGCGACGAAACGCTCGGCGGCCACTTCGTGAATTGGCTACTCGGCTGCACGCTCATCTACACGGCACTGTTCGGGATTGGCCACCTTGTCTTCGGCCGCTACGAGATTGCGACGGGGCTGTTCGCAACGGCCGGCGTGGCCGCGGCGTTCATCTCGCGCAATCTCGTCTCCGCCCGCTGAACAGACAGGCGCCCCGCCGTTGCGCACTCATGAGGGCTCTACCTGCCCAACTCCACTTCCGAAAAGAGGGAGCCGGAGACTGGCGAATCGCGGCCGACGGGCGTACGGTATGGGGGGACGTACTCGACAAACGTGAACCGAGATTCGCGGATTAGGCATTGTCCCAAGCGAGAGTGCGAGGTTCTGGCGAGCCGCAAACGAGACGGACTCTCGGGCGCAGCGGAGCTTCACATTCCCGTGGCGCGGTTCGGTCGCATGGCCTGTTCAACTCGCGCGAGATCGTTGCCGGCCATGGGAACGAGCCCAACGCACTTTTCACTCAATAGATGTCGCATGCACCGCTTTGCCACAATCGTCCTCGTCTCGGCGTTTTGCCTCATGCAGTCGCTTGCGACCGTGGCTGGCGAGATCGAAACCGCGTCAGCGCAGCCTCCTTGGCTGCCAGACAACGGTGACGGGACCTATGCGAACCCCGTCCTGTATGCCGACTACAGCGATCCCGATGTTGTCGCCGCTGACGGTCGGTATTATCTCACCGCGTCGTCCTTCAATTGCGTTCCCGGCCTGCCGATTCTCGAATCGGAAGACCTCGTCAATTGGCAAATCGTTAATCACGCTCTGCCGCGACTCGACGACGAAGCTTTCGACGCGCCGCAGCACGGCAAAGGCGTGTGGGCTCCTTCGATCCGCTTCCATGACGGCTGGTTTTACATCTACTGGGGCGACCCCGACCGCGGAATCTACATGGTCCGCACGCAGGATCCGCGCGGCCCGTGGTCTGCGCCAACACTCGTGAAGAAGGCGCATGGCAATATCGATCCTTGTCCGCTGTGGGATGACGACGGCCGCGTGTACATGGTCCATGCGTTTGCCCATTCGCGGGCTGGCGTGAATAGCCTGCTGACCGTGGTGGAACTCTCGCCCGACGGGTCGAAGGCGATCGACAAAGGCTGGATCGTTTTCGACGGTCATGCGGACCATCCAACGATCGAGGGGCCGAAGTTCTACAAACGCAACGGCTACTACTACATCTTTGCGCCCGCGGGCGGCGTGGCGACGGGGTGGCAGCTTGTGCTGCGGTCGCGCGATGTGCGAGGCCCCTATGAAGTCCGGAAAGTGCTCGCCCAGGGCGAGACGGAGATCAACGGCCCGCACCAGGGCGGCTGGGTCGACGCGCCGGACGGGTCCAGTTGGTTCCTGCACTTCCAGGACGCCGGCCCCTACGGGCGCATCGTCCATCTGCAGCCCATGCGGTGGGTCGACGATTGGCCGGTCATGGGCGAGGACCCCGATGGCGACGGCGTGGGTCAGCCCGTCGCAGTTCTTGCCAAGCCGGCCACGGCGAAATCGGTGCAGGCGTGTGCGCCCGCTGTCAGTGACGACTTCACCGGCTCGCAGCTCGGCTTGCAGTGGCAGTGGCACGCCAACCCGCAAGGCGATTGGGCGACGCTGGCGACACGCCCCGGCTGGCTCCGAATGACGGCCGCGCGGCAGCCAGTTGGATTTCGGAATCTTTGGGACGCTCCTTACCTGCTGCTGCAGAAATTTCCGGCGCGGGAGTTCGTCGCGTCCTGCTCGCTCGACGGTCGCGGGCTGCAAGTCGGAGAGACGGCAGGCCTGCTCGTGATGGGGCAGGACTACGCTTATCTCGGATTGCATCGAAGCTCCGACGGATTGACAATCGTCCGCCGTACGTGCCGGAACGCGGAATCCGGCAGCGGCGAAACGACGGACGCCGTCGTGTCGGCCGCCGCCGAACTTCTGGAATGCCGCGCCGAGGTCGCCGCCGACGCCCAGTGCCGCTTCAGCTACCGCGTCGCCAAGGGCGAGTGGCAGCCACTTGGCCCGGTGTTTCCGGCCCGCGAAGGCAAATGGATCGGCGCCAAGGTGGGTCTATTTTGTCAAGGGACTGCGGGCCCCGTCGGTCACGTCGACGTCGATCAATTTCTCATCGAGCGAATGTGCAGCGAATCCGCCCCTGCGCAGGTTCGAAACTGAATCAATTCGACGTGACCTGCGCGATCCGAGGGGACAGCAGCGATGAGGATGTTCCCAATCGCATTCGGAGTCATTCGAGGCGCCCCATGCCGCTGGCGTGGCAATGGCCGACGTCGTCATGTTGTCGCTGCGCCTGATTTGAGCAAGACCAGCAGCATGACCACGGAAGACTTCGCCACAATGCTGTGAGTGAGCCCCGCGGCCATATGGATCCAGTCGCCAGCATTGGCTGAGACGCAATCGTTTCCCAATCCGACCTCGGCCTTGCCTTCGAGGAATTGCAAAATGGCGGGCATCGACGCCGTGTGTTCGGAAAGTTCCTGACCGGCGGCGAATCCGAAGAGCACGACCTTCACGTTGTTGTCTTGAAACAGCGTGCGGCTGAGAGTCCCGTCTTCGGGGACTTCAATCTGATGTGCCAGGTCGGTTATGAACTTGTATGGCGTTGTCATAATTCAATCTCCTGATTGGCGGCGATAACGGCGCGGGACTCCGCCGCGACGATCACTCGGTCACTTCGCACAGGGTCACGATCTTGCTGGTCGACTTCATCAGTTGGGCCACCGTGACGCGGCCGAACGCCTTTTCGATTTCGCCGTACACGCGGTCAAGTTCTTTGTGAAGCGGACACAAGCGGGTATGCGACGTGAGTCCTAGCGGACAGCTTTCAATTCGCTCCAGCGGGGCCACCGCTGTCACCACGTCCAGGATCGTAATCTTCGCGGGCGAGACGCTCAGGGCGTAGCCGCCCCCAGGGCCGGGCTGCGAGTCGACGAGTTCCGCTTGGACAAGCGACTGCAAGACCTTGTGAAGGTAGCGGCGGGGGATCTTGGTGCGCTCCGCGAGCGGCTCCGCGGCCTCGCGACGTCCCGGTTCGCCGGCCAGCCAGACGACCGATCGCAGCGCATACTCCGCAGTCTTAGGCAGCATGTTGTTTCCCTTTTTGCGGGCTAATTAAATCTACACCTTGACGTGTAGAAATCAAGCAGGTAATCTCGGCGGGTCGGAGCAGCAGGCCCTCGGTCGCGCTTACCTCATCTCTTTGCCCGCTCATATCGAGGAATTCACGTGAAACGCCTGTGGTTTGCATTTGTCGGCGTCCTGGTGGTTTCATTCTTAGTGCTGGGGTGGATTGGGACGCGCATCCACGATGAGATGCCGCCCATTCCCAGCAAAGTCGTCACAACCGACGGCCGCACGCTGATTGACGAGGGTCGCATCGGGGCAGGGCAAAACGTTTGGCAAACCATGGGCGGAATGGAAGTCGGCTCGATCTGGGGACACGGCAGCTATGTCGCCCCTGACTGGACAGCCGATTGGCTCCATCGCGAGGCGATGTTCATTCTAAGCGTCTGGGCTCGCGACGAAGGACGCGAATTCGCCGAGTTGGACCCTGAGACGCAAGCTCAATTGCAAGCCCGGTTGACCGAAATGCTGCGGACGAACACCTTCGATCCGTCGACGGGGACGGTCACTGTCGATCCCCTCCGGGCCGCCGCCTTCGACGACAATTTGGCTCATTACACAGAGGTATTTTCCCAGGGGAACGTCGACTACGCCATCCCGGCAGGCGCCGTGACGGACAAGGACCGTCTGCACGATCTGGCCGCCTTCTTCTTTTGGACTTCCTGGGCGGCGTCGACCGATCGTCCGGGCGGGGCGATGTCCTACACGAGCAATTGGCCCCATGAGCCGCTCATCGGCAATCGGCCGACGGGCGAAAACGTCGTCTGGACGGGCGTCAGCATCATCATGCTGCTGGCCGGCATCTCGGCGATGGTTTGGTGGCACGCCGCCAAAAAGGAAGAGGAAGAACCGCCTGTCCCGCCGGCAAACGATCCACTCGCCGCTTGGAAAACGACGCCTTCGCAGCGTGCGACGCTCAAGTATTTCTGGGTCGTTTCGGCACTGCTCTTCGTGCAAATGCTGCTGGGCGTCGTCGTCGCCCACTACGGCGTCGAAGGCGACGGATTCTACGGTTTTCCGTTGTCGAAATTTCTCCCCTACTCAGTGGCCCGAACGTGGCATGTGCAGGCCGGATTGTTTTGGATCGCCACGGCCTGGCTTGCCGCGGGACTGTTCATCGGACCGGTCGTCAGCGGCCACGAGCCGAAGCATCAGGCTTTGGGAGTCAATGTCCTGTTTGGCGCGCTGCTGGTCGTCGTGGCTGGTTCGCTAACGGGCGAATGGCTGAGCGTGCAAAACAAGCTCAGTGACGTCGCGTCGTTCTACTTTGGTCACCAGGGCTACGAGTACGTCGACCTCGGCCGGGCGTGGCAGATTGGTTTGATGATCGGCCTGCTGCTGTGGTTGGTGCTCATGCTGCGAGCGCTCTTGCCGGCCCTCAAGCAAAAAGGCGATGCCAAACAACTCGTCGTGCTCTTGGCGGTTGCCTCGGGGGCAATTGCGCTGTTCTACGGCGCCGGGCTGACCTGGGGGCGGCATACGCATTTGTCGATGGTCGAGTATTGGCGCTGGTGGGTCGTTCACCTGTGGGTCGAGGGCTTCTTCGAGGTCTTCGCGACCACAGTGATCGCGTTTGTCTTCATGCGATTGAGCCTGATCCGTCCCGGCGTGGCCGCCGGCGCGGCCCTGCTCTCGGCAACGATCTTTCTCTCGGGCGGCATCATTGGCACCTGTCACCACTTGTATTTCTCGGGCACTCCCCCGGTGGCGCTGGCCTGGGGATCTGTCTTCAGCGCTCTGGAGGTCGTGCCGCTCACCATTGTGGGGTTTGAGGCGAATGAGAATCTGAGACTCTCGAAGAAGACCGCGTGGTTGCAGCGTTATAAGTGGCCGATCGCATTCTTCGTGGCCGTCGCGTTCTGGAATATGGTTGGCGCCGGCCTGTTCGGGTTCATGATTAACCCGCCAATCGCGCTGTATTACATGCAAGGCCTGAACACCACGCCCGTGCATGGGCACGCCGCGCTATTTGGCGTCTACGGCATGCTGGGCATCGGGCTGATGTTGCTCTGTCTGCGCATCCTGTTGCCGCAAAAAGAGTGGAGCGACACCCTGCCGCGGTTTGGGTTCTGGGCGATGAACGCGGGCCTGTTTGCGATGTGCGTCGGCAGTCTCCTGCCGGTCGGTCTATTGCAAACCTGGGCTTCCGTCGACCAAGGTTACTGGTACGCCCGCAGCAGCGAGCTCATGCAGACCGATCTCATGCAAACGCTGCGCTGGCTGCGCGTGCCCGGCGACACGGTGTTCTTCTTGGGCGCTGTTGCGATCGTCGCCTTTGTCGCGACGCTCGGGTGCGGCCGCGGCGCCGCGGTCCGAGACGCCGAGGCCGATCCACGGGATGCCTGACCGTCCCTTGGATGAGGGACGGCGAGCGCACTCGCCTTCGGCCATAGTTGAATCGAGTCGCTAAGATTCACGGGGGCCTCAAATCCCGCTTGAATTTGACGAAATCCTTGGTTCAGGCCGGCCCTCAAACTGGCGTTGCCCGAATTACTAACTTGTTAGTACATTCGCGAGCCCCGAACCAAGGCCCGCTAGCTATGTCCGATTCCGCCGCTTGGCTCCAACCCGTTCCGCGCCCTCGCGCAGGCCGGTTGCTGCGCGGTTTCACCGTTCTGGAACTGATGGTCACGTGCGCCGTCATGGCGTCGCTCGTCGCGTTGCTGTTGCCGGCCCTGATGGCCGCTCGCGAGGCGTCGCGTCGCGCACAGTGTACTAGTCGACAGCGCCAAGTGGGCGTCGCCATGCAACTGTGTCATGATCGCAGCGGCGGATTTCCTGCAGCTTGGCAGGTCGCGACGGAGGACTCGCTCTATGCGTATGGCTGGGCGAACCAGATCTTGCCTGATCTTGAGCAAAGCAACCTGCGGGGCGAGTGGACGCTCAAGCAACGGCTTCCGCTCGGTCAAGCCGCGGCTGACGCGATGTCGCTGCCCGCGCTGCTTTGCCCCTCGGACATCATCGAGTCGTCGTTCGCGCTGACCGAGGAGTCGGCGGGCGAGAGGCCGACAAGCGGTTTCGATTGGCAGGACGACCATCGTGCTGCACTGGCGGACCTGCCGACGGCCAACTTCCTTGGCGTGTACGGCACTGTCGAGGCCGACGAGATTGCGGACCTACCGCTTGACGAGCGCACCAATCACGGCGATGGCTGCATCGTTGTCGACCGGCATGTACGGCTGGCTGATCTTCAACGCGGCGCAAGCCACACGTTGCTTGTTGGCGAGCGCACCATGGCAACAGTTCCCTCGACCTGGCTGGGGATCGATTTCCGCGGCGAGGACGCGGAATGCCGGCTGGTCGGGGCCGCGATGACGACGCCCAACTGCACGACGTGCGACGAATGCGAGTTTGCCAGCCGCCACTCCGGCGGATCCAATTTCGCCTGGGCCGACGGCCACGTCGCTTTGGTCAGCGATTCGATTGACTCGCGCGTTTACCAGGAACTCGCCAAACGAACCGCCGGCTCGCTAAGGTAACGACGTGCGCTCCAAATTCGACAAATTCCTGCTTACCGCCCCCGAGGCCGAGGTCATCAACGTGATCTGGGAGGATTCGCCGATCACCGTGGCCAAAATCGTCGAGAGCATCCCGCGTCATCTCGCCTACACCACCGTAATGACGACCGTTCGCATTCTCGAGGAAAAAGGTTTCGTGGTGCAATGCGGCAAACGCGGGCGGGCGTTTCTGTACAGGGCTGCGGTCGATCGCGACCAGGCGCGAGACTCGATGTCGCGAGAGGTCGCCAACCGCTTCTTCGGCGGGTCGGTCAAATCCATGCTCCTCAATTTGGTGCAGGGAGATGCGATCACCGACGATGACTTGGCGGAGATCAAGTGTCTCATCAACCAACTGGAGGGCGAACGGTGAACGCACTGCAGTGGTTCGAGTTGCTGATGAACTGCACAATTCAAGCGGTCGTGGTGATTGCGGCGGCTGGAATGCTGGAACGTCGTACGGCCGATTCGACGACCAAGACCCGGATTTGGGCGGCGTGTTTCGTCAGCCTCGTGGGACTGGCCGTCAGCGGACTCGTCATGCCACATTGGCGATGGGGCAATATGTGGCGAGCTCTGGCTGGACCCGATTTGGTGATGGCGACGCGCGTTGAACAGGCGGCGGGATGCCTGCTGGCGATCAGTTGGGGCGCCGGCGCCGCCATTTTGGTGGTGCGGTGGACCTGGCAGTCGTGGCAGTTGCGGCAGTTTCTGCGGGCGTGCCCGCCCGTATCGCGCAAACAGCGACAACGTTTGAAGTCCGCGACGCCAAAAGCCCTGATGCAAGTCCGCCGCCGCCGCGTCGAGTTTCGCGTCAGCCCTCAGCAGATTGGGCCGTTCTGCTACCAGTTGCACCGCCCGATCGTCTGCTTACCGCTCTCCCTCTTGGAGGGCGACCCGGGCGAATTGCGGCACGTTTTGCTCCATGAACTGACTCACCTGCAGACGCAGCACCCGCTGCAACTATTCACGCAGCGGCTTGCCCAGGCGACGTTTTGGTTCTTGCCGGCGGTGTGGTCCGCCGGTCGCCGGGCTAGCTTGGCGCGAGAGTTTGTGTGCGATGACGCCGCGTCTCCCAACGGAATCTCGGCGGCCCGCTACCTGCGGGTGCTTCTCCAATTCGTGCCCTGCCGAAACGAACTTCAAGGCGCCGCGCTAGCTGGCGCCCGGTCAGCCAGCGACCTGAAGATCAGAGCCTGCCGACTGGCGGCCGGTCGCGGGGGGCCGATCGCTCAACCCCCTATGCTGGCGCCAATCCTGGTCGTGACCGCCGCGATCGTCGCCTCGCAAGTTTGGCTGCCGACGAATCCGCTAGCATCGGCGCACGCCGGATTCTCGCCGTGGCCTCGTTGGACGGCAGCCGCCCTGCACGCCCTGGACGTGCCGGTGCGGGACTTCGACGATTCGGACGCTCGGTTACAACTCCATAATCTGATTGAGGATGAGTGTGAATTGCGGTCGATAGAGTGAACACTCATTGATCGGTCTATTCTTTTTTTTGGCAAGAACTTCTAAAGGATTAGTAGTTCAGGTCCCATCACATCGTGGCGGCTCCAAGTCGCTTCGCAAGCTACCTGATATCTTTGCGCAAGGATGCGACGAATGGATTCTTCGAACGCCGCCACGACGGACTCTGGCGACGCCTGCGGACGCGCGAGCATCGCCCTCGTGTTGCCTGCCTGGAACGAGGCCGAGGCGATCACCCGGGCCGTGGCCGAGGCAGACGTCGCGCTGCGAGCGATCGCCGATCGTTACGAGATTATCGTCGTCGACGACGGCAGTCGCGATGCGACGGCGGCGATTGTTGAATCTCTTGCCAAGGACAATCCCGCCCTGCGTCTCGTGCGACACGAGACCAATCGCGGCTATGGCGCGGCGCTACGCAGCGGCTTCGCCGCAGCCACGTGCGATTTGGTCGCCTTTACCGACGCCGATTCCCAGTTCAACCTGAACGAGCTCGACCGGTTCGTTTTGCTGGCGCGCGACTACCAAGTGGTGTGCGGCTATCGTATCGACCGCCAGGACAGCCCGCTGCGGTGTCTCTATTCACGCGTCTACAACCAACTCGTCCGCCTGCTTCTAGGAACGCAGGTCCGCGACGTGGACTGCGCTCTGAAGATGTTTCATCGCGACGCCCTCGCGAACTTGAAAATCACGACGGACGGCTTTCTTGTGAACTCGGACCTGCTGACTCAGGCCCGCCAGCAGAAGTTGTCGGTTGTCGAGGTTGGCGTGACCCACCGGGCTCGCACCGAAGGGACCAGTACGGTCTCAATTCACCATATACCTGTCGTGCTGACCTCGTTGCTGCGTTACTGGTGGAACCAAGTTCAGTTCCCGGCGAGCGACCGCGAGAATCGCGCCGCACGCCCCCTGGCTTCGTTGGGAGCCCAAAACGTCAAGCGACTGCGTTGGGCGCAATGGCTGCTGTTGGGCGCCGCAGCGCTGTTGCTGGCGACCAATCTTGGCTATCCGCTCCTCGATCGCGACGAGACGCGCTACGCCGAAATTCCGCGCGAGATGGTCGCCAGCGGCAACTGGGTGCTGCCGCAACTCAACTACGAGCCGTATTACGACAAACCGGCGCTGCTGTATTGGATGTGTGCAGCCAGCTACTCTGCGCTAGGCGTCAATGAAACGGCCGCCCGACTTGTTCCGGCGCTCAGCGCACTGGCAACGCTTGCCATCACAATGTGGTTCGGCAGGCGTATGTTTGGGCGCCCCGCGGCCCTGTTGGGCGGCGGAGTGCTGCTGTTGTCGGTCGGATTCATCTGTGCCGGACGCATACTGATCATCGACGGGGTGTTGACGTTATTCACGACCGCTTCGCTGTTTGCCGCGTACGAAGCAGTTCGCAGTCCGCGATTTCGCTGGGGGTGGTGGACCGTCGCGGCGATCGCCGCCGGGATTGGCTTTCTCGCCAAGGGGCCCATCGCGCTGGTGCTGCTCGGGCCGCCGGTCGCGACCTTCGCCTGGCTCACCGCCGGCGCCTCGCAGCCGCGCGTGCGACACTGGGCGTATCTCATGGCGGTCGTCGGGACGATTGCCGCTCCGTGGTTCGTGATCGTCAATCAACACGATCCCAATTTCATCTACGAATTCTTCTACCTGCACAATGTGGCTCGGTTTGCCGGGGCGTTTCATGCCCGGCCGTTCTGGTACTTTGTCCCCGTGATCTTGATCGCCGGGCATCCGTGGTCGTTTCTGACGGCGCCACTGGCGAGTTATCTGTTCGGCCGGAGCGAAGAAGTGCGTCGACGGCGTCCGCCGGCATTGGGCTATTTGCTGGCGTGGAGCGGCTGGTGCTTCGTGTTCTTCTCGGCCTCCAAATGTAAGCTCCCAACTTACATCATGCCCGCGCTGCCGGCTTTGGCGCTGATGATGGGGCACTATTTGGAACAAGCTGTCTTCAGTTCCCTCAAGGCGCCATGGCTCGACTTCGCTCGTCGTTGGTCCCCGCGACTGGCCACCGGGGCGACGTGCCTGGGGGGCGTCGGTTTTGGCGTCTTCGCGCTGATTGCCGACTTTGAACAGCCCGCGATTGTTTGGCTGCTGATCGCGGGATGGATCGGTCTGTTGGTCGCCCTGATGATGTTCCGGAAGATCTGGGAGCAACCCCGGCTCGGCTGGGGCGTATGCGCTGTCGCGACAATTCTGCTGGGGACAATCGTGTTCCACCGCGAGATTCCCCAATTCGCCGCGTCGCGCACCCTCTACGGTCCGGACTCTCCGCTGCTAGCGACGGCCCCGACAGTCGAAACGCCGATTGTTACCGTCGCGCACGAATGGGCGGGCATTCCCTTCAATCTGCACCGCAATGACGTGAAAAACGTGTTGCAGCCGTCAGCGCCCGAGCTTCAAAGGTTGGTCCAACAGCACGATCGCGTGCTTGTCGTGCTGAAGTCCCGAAATTGCGGCGTCGACGAGTTGCGTGCGGCCCTGCCGCCCGATATCCGTCTGACGACGACGGCAGAAAGGGGCTCGGCGATTCTGGTCGTCGCCGAGCGGGAAGCCGCTGCCAACGTCGCCTCGAAACCCATCGTCGCCTCGAACCCCGGCGACGACATTGCCAGTCCACGCTAGCGCGATCTTTCCTCCGAATTTGCCCGGTTGTTAGCTCCTGGTCTTGGAGGCTCGTAGTGGAGCTGTGTTGGGTCGGGCGCGGGGCGTTGTCTGCCAATCGCGCCGCGATCGTCACCAGCCGTTCGCGTCGCGTCGAACCTCCCGCCAAACGCGCACGACCGTTCCGTCTTCGCTCTTGATTTTCCGCAGTCCGCCGCCAAAGCGAAGACCCGCCGAGCCGACAACTCACGCTGTGGGTGCGTGATCGCTGCCGGCGCGCGCGGGTCGGGGTCGCTGCACTGACGGACGCTAGTTCTCAATCACGACAAATCGCGTGCCGGCGTCGGTCTGGACCAGCAGCAGCACGCCCTTGCCGCTTGTCACGTTGGTCAGGGCGGCCTGCGCGTCGCTCACGCTGCCGACGGCGCGGCGGCCGATCTGGCGGATCACCATGCCCGGCTCCAGGCCGGCGCGGGCCGCCGGGCTGTTGGGCTCCACTGCCGTGATCACCACGCCGGTGGCGCCGTCCAGGCCAAGTTGCTGGGCCACTTCAGGGGTGAGTTGATCGAGGGCCATGCCAAGCGTCCGGACAGGGCGACCGGCCTCGCCATTGTTCGCCGTGTCGCCTGCAAGTCGTCGCGCGCCGTAGTCGGCGGGTTGAGCCTCGGGCGAAAACGCCAGCGAGAGCGCTTTGCCGTTGCGGACAATTTGCAGCGGATGCGTCGTGCCCAACTGCGACTGCTCGACCAAGAGTTGCAGGTCCTGGGCCGAACCGACGGCCTTGTTGTCCAGCTTGGTGATCACGTCGCCGACATGCAGACCCATCTTGGCCGCGGGCGTGTCGGGAGCCACCTGAGTGACGACCACCCCTTCGCGCGGCGCGACGCCGAATTGCGTGGCGATGTCCTGCGTGAGCGGTTGAATACCCACGCCCAGGTAGGCGCGGTGCACCACTCCATCGGCGAGCAACTGGCTGCTTACCCAGTGAGCCAGGTTGGCGGGCACGGCAAAGCCAACGCCGTTGTTGCCGCCGGAACGCGACGAAATCGCCGTGTTGATGCCGACGACCTGCCCATCGAGATTCACCAGCGGACCGCCGCTGTTGCCGGGGTTGATTGCCGCGTCGGTTTGAATGAAGTTTTCACGAGCCGCAATGCCAATGCCGCGATGGGTGGCGCTAACGATGCCCGCGGTGACCGTGCTCTCCAGACCAAAGGGTTGCCCCAGGGCGAGGACCCAATCGCCGATCTCCACGCGATCGCTGTCGCCCAAGGGCGCCGCGGTCAGCCCCGTTGCGCCGTCAATCCGGATGATCGCAAGATCGGTTTTCGGATCGGTGAGAACGGATGCGGCCTTGAACTCGCGGCCATCGCTCAGGCGAACCTTGACCTCGTCACCGCCGGCAACAACGTGGTTGTTGGTGAGAATAACGCCGGCGGGGTCGATGATCACGCCCGAGCCGAGTCCCACTTGATCGCTGCGGGGGGGCGAACGAAATCCCTGGGGTCCGCTGTTTGGCATATTCTTGAAGAGATCCTCAAACGGCGTTCCTTCCAGCGGATTGCGTTCGCCAAACGGGTCGCTCGCCCCCGGATCGGTCGAATTCACCACTTGGTCGGCAGAGACGCGAGTCTCGATCGTCACCACGGCCGGCAGCACCTTCTCAGCCGCGGCGCGAAACGCGGTGGAGAGACTCTTGGCCGAGGCAACGTCGGCGGCAATCTGCCCGGCCGACGCTGCGGTGGCAGGTTGCCTGGGAAGCGAAATCAACGCGGCGAGACCCAACAGCAGGGCTGCGGTCGCCAGCGCGAGTCGAGGCTGTCGTTGACTTGATTGTGCCATAGTTCTGTTCCTCTCAATGTGGCAAGCGGCGTCGCCCTGCCAGGGGTTTGTTGTGAAGAATCGCTGACTTACGAAAAAGCCCCGCGACGGCAGGTCCGTCGCGGGGGGTGAGCAAGCCTTCAGACGGTCGCGTGGTTGCGTCTATCGCGATGGCTTGCCGGGAGCCGGCTCATCAGCCGGTTTGCTAAGCGTCGAGAGGCCGAGCGGCGCAGGTTTGGTTCTCTTGGACTTCATATCTAATACGCTTGTCCGATTTGGGAGGTTCGCACAATACCTGAGTGTTCGCGTCGCATAGTCGGATTGCGCCTTCGCGCAAGGGCTCGCAACCTGATATTCGAATGATGCATACGCCGTGCCGCTGGGCGCCCCGCAGTACAGTTCGCGGCACTTGCACGAATGACAGCGCGGCTTTCAGCTTGTCGCTCGCCTCGTGGAGTTGGGCCGATGTTCATGGCCGGCGACCATGAATCATCCAGCGCGCACCGAGATTGTTCGCCCCGGTTGCCGGTTGACGGCGCGAAAGCGAAAGCATTGTCACACGCCTCCCTTGGCGTTTGGATTGCTCACGCTTTTCTCGTGAGTCACTGCGTATAATTCTTGCGGTGAGCACAGCAAGGGAGAGTCCTGTCATGAATGCCGCCTTCGAAGATCAATTGCGTCAGATCACCTTGGAATCAGAAGCCGTCGCGAACATTGGCGAGGCCGTCAAGACGGCTCTCGAATGGCATGCCCGCCCGGAGTTGCAGGGGCGTAAGGCCGCTGCTCTGCGGGAAGTGGCCACGACCTATGTCGCGCACCTCGTGCGATTGTTGGGGCTCGAGGAGGAGTCGGCGGCTCATCCGGCGGTCGGCGACGCATTGCCCGACCACCCCGAATTGGCAAACTGGCAGTCGCGATTGCTGGACGAATCCATGCGGTTGCGTCGTGAAGCAGGCGACGTGCAGCGCCAACTCGACGCCGCTGACTCGCCGAGCGACGCCGCTTTGTTCGACCTGGCGTGTCGCGCGCTGCAGACGCTGCTACGACACGTCGCCCAGCACAATGCCGGCGAAATCGATCTGCTACAGGAAATGTGGACCCGCGACACCGGGTGCGGCGACTGATTCGCCGCCGGAATTCGCGCCGATATTCACGTTGGTTTCTGCGTCATCCCGCACTCGGGGACGAAGGGGCGACTGCGTCTTGGGACCAAGTCGCTCAGGAAACTCCCGGCCGTGCGTCGCCCTCCAGGGGAGTGGGCGGCCGATGTCTTGCGCGGCGACGCAACATGACGCCCCAGATCGCCCCCGCCGGCAGTGCGATGACGTGCGCGATGTCGGCCGGCAGAGAGTCGACCGCAGAGTCGACAGATAATGCGGACCATATGAGGCGACAGCCAAGTAGGGTCGCCACAGCGGCGAGCATCAGCCAACGTCGGCGCGGCGAGGCGATCGCCGCCAAGACGGCGCCCAGGCAGCCGTAGTACCCCGCCGAGGGTCCGACGTCGCGAGCGACGTGCAGGAGGTCGCCCAGCGGATGCCCAAGCCGTCGTAGCGGGAAAACGGCCGCAGCGTCCTCCAGGATCAGCGTCGCGATATGGACGCTGACGAAGATCGCCATGGTTGCAAGGGTTCCGAACCGTCGCTCGGCCGCTCCGACGCAGGTGCAAATCATTGCCACCGCAGCGTAGAAATTCCAGCCGCCGACCGTCAGAATGACTGACGAGACAATCCGCCGCCAGTCGCCGCGATGGAGGTCTTGCGGCGCGAACCCCCAATGTTCCAACCAATCAGGTCCAAGTTCGCCAAGATGCGTACCGGTTCCGACGGCAATCGCGACCACGGCAATCACCAGGCAGATTGTGAAGGGGACTTGGCGAGCGGTCGGCATGGGCGCGAGCCGTTCAATCGGAGCATTGTTCCGGCGGCGAGGTCATCTTGCACGCCAGTCGGCAGGAAACGTCAGCAAAAAAATCGTTGCTGCCGCCGGGGACGCCGTGAGCTGTTTGGGAGTACCTGATCGACCACTCTAAGTATATTGCACCGGCGACGACCAGGACTTGCAAGATTTCCTCGGTCGCGCGCGCCGCCGAGGAGAGCGCATCTGAGGAAGATACGGCCAGGGCTTGGAACGGTCCCGGCCGTTCGCGTTTTCGCGCCGAGTGGGGCAGGGGCGCGTCAATAGGAGGCGACGGCAGGCCGGAGCGTTGATTGAGCATTGCCCGACCCTGAGTTTCTGAGCATTTCACCGATTGTCCCATACGCATCGCCACGTCAGGCGTCGCGTCCCTCCCCAGGCGCCTGACGATTCGGCTCCCGCAGTCGACAAAGAAAGCCCCGGGCGGCGAAAAATGCCGGCCGGGGCCGCTTGTTTTTGATTGGCGAATCGGCAAGAGCAATTAGCCAATCATCATATAACGGCGACCGTTGCAGTTGTGACGCCGCGTCAGTTGGTCCGGCGAGTAGGAATTGGGCTTCCAGTGCTGCGTCGTCGAGGCGAGCAGTTCTCCATTGCTGACGCCGAGCTTGCCGTCTTGCTTCTTGTCGTTCTTCTTGGTTTCAGTCAGCAAGGCGCCATCTTTCTTGTCATCCTTCTTCTTCTCATCCTTCGTCGTCGCGACGAGCAACTTGCTGTCTTGCTTCTTATCGTCCTTTTTCTTCTCGTCGGTTTTCGCGACGAGGTTTTTCTCGTCCTTCTTTTTGTCATCCTTCTTTTTCTCGTTCGTCGTGGCAACGAGCTTCTTCTCGTCCTTTTTCTTGTCGTCATTCTTGTGCTCCGTCAGCGAGGCCATCGCGGCGGCGTGCGACTTCTTGTCGTCTTGCTTCTTCGGCGACTTCGGCGCGGATTGCGAGGACGATGCGCCGTAGCCGACCAGCAACAATCCGAGGGCCAAGGTGGTGAATGTTTTGGTGAACATAGCCTGGATCTTTCTGAGTGGACGTGCGGCCCGTGGCCTGCATTCAGCAGGTCGCCGCACTAGGGGTTAGGACAAACCTTTCTAACTCGCAATGGAATACAGGGGTTGAATTAGATTGTCCTCCGGGTCTCAGGTGATTGGAAAGCCGATCCGCGTTTGCCGGCACGCAGCCGGCGGGAAAGCGACTGAATGACCATCGCAACCCACCCTGGCAATCGTCGTGCCAATGAGAAAACACGGCTCAGAATCGCGGCCACAGACGCCGCATCGCCGTCACGGCGGCCAGAAGTTGATCGTTGCGATCAGTCGCGGTCCACATGCGCAGCAAGTTCGACCGAAATGCCCAAGCTGGCGAGTTTGGATCGCAGCGTGGTGCGGCTAATGCCGAGCCGCTTGGCCGCTTGGGTGAGATTGCCGCCGGTGGCGCGGATCACTTCCGCAATCACCTCGCGCTCGGCGTCGCCGACTACCTCGGCAAACACCTCGTGAGAGCCGGCCGCCAACCGTGCGCGGACTTGTTCGACGAGCGTCTGCGCCGAAAGCGCTGGCGGCTCCTCGCCATCGGTCTCGGGGGCCGCTGCATGGCCGCGGACGACCGTGTCGCGGCCCTCGCGTACCGAGGGGGGTAAGAACGCCGGCACGATAACCGGTCCGGTCGCTTCCAGCAGGGCGTGCTTGACGACGCTTTGCAGTTCGCGGACGTTGCCCGGCCACGCGTAGTCGGTCAGCAGCGCCAGGGCCTCCGGGGCTACTCCCTCGACTTGACGCCCCAGTTCCTTGCCAAATCGCCGCAGGAAGTGTTCTACCAGCAACGGCAGGTCTTCGTGCCGCTCGCGCAGCGGCGGGAGATGGATCGTGTAAACGTTCAGCCGGTAGAACAGGTCGCTGCGAAATTCGCCATCGGCAATCGCCTGCTCCAGGTCACGGTTGGTGGCGGCAATCAGCCGCGCCCGGGTCGTAACTGTCTCGCTGCCGCCGACCCGTTCGAAGGTCTGGTCCTGCAGCACGCGCAAGATCTTGGTCTGCATCAGCGGCGTCATGTCGCCGATTTCATCAAGGAAGAGCGTCCCATCGCTGGCCAATTCGAACTTGCCAATCCGCTTGCGGTCGGCCCCGGTGAACGAGCCCTTTTCGTGACCGAAGAGCTCGCTTTCGAGCAGCTGCTCAGGTATCGCGGCGCAGTTGATCGCCAGAAACTTTTCGTCAGCCCGTTGGCTGTATTGGTAAATTGCCCGGGCGACGACCTCCTTGCCCGTGCCACTTTCGCCCAGGATCAATGCGGTAACGTCCTTGGGGGCCACGCGGCCGATCGACCGGTACACCTCTTGCATGGCCGCACACTTGCCAACCAGCAGGTCGACCCCGTCGTCGGGAGTCTCGCCGTCGGCGGGGAGCCGCGCAGGGGTGCGCATCATGTGATTTGTTTCGGCAGCCGAAACGATCAAGTCCGTGATGACATCGACGTCTAACGGCTTGAGGATATAGTCGAACGCCCCCATTCGCATCGCCTCAATCGCCGTCGCGGCCGTGCCGTGACCGGTCATCAGAATCACGGGGGTCTTCGGATCGATGCGATGGAGTTTCTCGAACGCCTCCAGCCCCGATAAATCGGGCAGTCGCACGTCCAATAACACGACGTCCGGCGGGGCCGCTACAAATGCGTCGATCCCCGCTTGCGCGGTTCGAGCCGTCGCGACCTCAAACTCCGGCGCGGGAAAACCGTAGCGAAAGCACTCGAGAATGGCCTGCTCGTCGTCGATGATCAGCAGTTTGATCATGGGCTGCAGGGTCCTCAATGAATCGTGGTGAAAGTGAAGAAGGCGGCGATCGGGTACGGGGCGCCGCGCAGCTGCGACAGGCGTTTGCTAAGCGTCAGTATGGCCGATCGGTCGCCGTTGGTCGATTGCTTGCCGGACCGTGCCGAGCAGTTGTTCATCCGTGTAAGGCTTGGCGAGAAAAGCCTGAGCGTCGCGAATCCGTTGCTCGCCTGTGTCGGGGCGTCGCAGTCCGCTGGTGGCGACAATCGGGATCTCCGCGTCGATCGCCCGAACGGCGTCGATTGTGGCCTGCCCATCGATGCCGGGCATCATCATGTCGACCAGGATCGCGGCGATTTCGGCGCGGCGCTCCTGAAACAGCGCCATGCCTTCCGCTCCGCCGGGAGCGGTCAGCACGCGGTAGCCGGCGCCTTGCAGCGTGAAGCGGGCCATGTCGACCAGCAATGGCTCGTCGTCGATGACCAGCACCGTTTCGCCGCAGCTTGGCGCGGCCGCCTCGCGGGACGCTTCCGCGGCCACCTCCGCTTCGGTCGGAGTCGCCGGGACGTAAATCGTGAACGTGGTGCCCTGCCCGGGTTCGCTGTAGACGCTCATCGAACCGCCGTGTGCGCGAACGATTCCTAAGCTAGTCGCTAGCCCCAACCCGGTGCCCTGACCCTGCGCCTTGGTCGTAAAGAACGGATCGAAGACGCGCTCGACGATCTCCGGCGAAATGCCGTGGCCCGTGTCGCTGATCGACAGCGTCACGTAAGGCCCCGGCGGCAGCGAAGCGGCGACAGTCGGACGGCCGCTGGCGAGCTGCACATTGGCCAGCGTGAATTGGAGCGAGCCGCCCTCGGGCATCGCGTCGCGGGCGTTGACCGCCAGATTCATCAACACTTGAGACAACTCCGTCGGATCGCCGGCGACGCTCCACAGATCGAGCGGACAATCGACCTCGATCGTGATCGACTTGGGCAGCGTGTGCCGCAACATACCGACCACCTCGTCCACGACGCGACTGACATCGACATTCTGCCGCTCAGCAGGACCGCCCCCCGCGAAGGAGAGCAACTGCCGAATCATCTCGGCGCCGCGCTCGGCGCTGGTCCGGATTGTTTCCAGAAGTTGCCGGCGATTTTCAGCGGGCTGCTCGCGCTGCAGCAGTCGTGCGCCCATCAGGATCGGCGTGAGCACGTTGTTCAGGTCGTGTGCAATGCCTCCCGTGAGGGTTCCGATGCTCTCCAGTCGCTGATTGCGGCGGTCCACCTGCTCCTGTTTTCGTAGTTCCGTCACGTCGGTATTGATCACGACTTGCCCGATGACGCGTCCCTCGTCGTCCTTGAGCGCCGATCGTCGCTTCTCGACAACGATCTCGCGATCGCCCTTGGCGAACTGTTTCACTTCGCCGCGCCACACTCCTGTTTCTGCGAGCATGCGGTCCGCCTCGTCATGCATCGGTTTCCGGCCGTGGGCCAGCAGCTCGACGGCCATTTGACCTTGCGCTTCCTCGGGCGACCACCCAAACAGATCCGCGGCGGCCTGATTCCAATATGTAATCCGGCCCTGTTCGTCGCGCAGATAGACCGCTTCGCGGATTTGGTCGAGCACCGCCTCTTGCTTGCGAACCTGAGCCCGGTGCTGATCCTCGGTCGTCAAGTCGCGGAACATGGTGGTCAACAACGCCTGCCCCTCGACCGCGACCTTGACGATCGAACCCTCCGTCCACATTCGCGAACCGTCGGCACGAAGATAGGCGGAGCGCGCAAAATCATATCGCTGGCTATCGCTGGCGATCAACTCGGCAATGATGCGTTGCACCTCGTCACGTTGGTCGGGGGGGATGACGTCGAACACCGAGCGACCGATGAGTTGTTCGTCCTCGTATCCCAGCGCCTTGGCGGCCGCGGGGTTGACGAGCACGAAACGCAATTCGGCGTCGATGGCCGTGATCCCCGCGATCGAGGCGTCGACAATGGCGTCGAGCCGCTTTCTTTCGGTCTCGAAACGCATTTCCGCCGCGCGGCGGTGACGCCGATCCGCACGCATGGCCCCGCCAGCCCCGCTGACCAATCCCAGAGTCAGGAGCGTCCCGACGAGAATGGACCACTTCGAGACTGCCGCGCGGCGTTCGGCGTGGCGAAGCCGCTCGTCAAGTCGCCGATCTTCCGCGGCCGTGATCGCGTCGAACTCCTGCCGAATCGCCACCATCAACTGCCGCCCGCGATCGGTCAGCATCCTCTGGACGGCCTGTTCGTAAGCGTCGGGCGCCGACAACTTCCGCAACGCGAGCGTTTGCGACAATTCGGCGTGTTTCTTCTCCGTTAAATCCTCGATCGTCTGCAGCCGCTGTAACGATTCGGGGTGATCCGCAAAGTGGCCTTCGAGCACTTCGGTAATCTGGTGCGTGCGTTGCAGGCTGTCGACGTAGGGCTCCAAGTACCGCTCGTCGCCGGTCAACAGGTAGCCGC
This sequence comes from Planctomycetales bacterium, assembly GCA_020427145.1. Taxonomy (GTDB): domain Bacteria; phylum Planctomycetota; class Planctomycetia; order Pirellulales; family Lacipirellulaceae. The sequence continues at coordinate 26,075 of JAGQOU010000235.1, forward strand.
GCTGGCCAGTTTCTGCATCCTGCAGCGTCACCAACAACCGGTTGAGCAGCTCGTGCGTCACGTGCGATCGGGCAACGGTGCGTTCGCTGTCGCGACTCACCTGCGTGTTGTGGTAGGTGACTGCCGATAGCGCGACGATCGCCAACAGCGAAGCGATGCCGAGCACGGTAGCCCACCAACTGAGACTGCGGCTCATAAGTCGAGCGTCCTCGGGCGTTCGCGACGGGTTCGGCGGAGTAGGCGTCAAGCTATCACCATCGTGCGTAAATTCACGGACGGCTGCAAGCCGTCAACCTTCACGACGCGCGGTCGCTGGCACGCGAGATGCAGCGACGTTCAAGTGCGCACCGGGATTAATTTTCACCATCGTTGCCGCGTTGTCGCTATGGACGCCACCTCATCTCATCCGTTCTGGACGCTCTACTCCGAGACTTTTCCCGCCACGCGTTGCGAGTGGGATACTCAGTTCGGCCCGCTGAAGCTCAATCTCAACGGCATTTCCACGGTCCAGGCCCGGTTGATGGCCAGGGCGACGTGCGGAGCCGAGAGATTGGAGTGGAACGCTGCGGCACATTGGTTGGAGCACTTGGAACAGGAGTTGAATTGCGCGCATTCGCAGGCTCGCCAAGCCGCCCTGCTGGCCGAGGACGGCAACTGGCAGGACGCAATGCTACGCATTGATCATGCCGTTGAGCGTGACGAGCGGTATCACTGCCCCTCGGCGTGGCGCGAATTGCAAGCCGCAATCCATCGGCGCGCTCCCTGTATCGAGAGCGAGTTCTCTATCTAGCTCGTCACCGGACTGCGATTCGAAGCGACGAATGCCCGAGAGCGCGAACGGCGGCCAGCACTCGTTGGATGCCAGACTCTTCACGCCACATTCGGCCGCGCGGCGGGCGCTCCCCCGGATTCCTCGCCGATCTCCGGCGAAGGACAGACGAGTTCGCTACGTCGCACCACAATGCTGACGGGGGCGTCAATCACGAGCGTCACGCGCCCGCCCCGCACCTTGCCCACGCGAACGACAATCGCGTCGCCAATGTGTATGGCTTCCTGCTGCCTGCGGGTGAGAACCAACATGACCGGGTTCCTGGGGACTGAGGCTGGTCAAAAATTGTTCAGGCGGTCAAATAGTGACCGGCGGCGAAGCGGCCTGGGGCGATCGGCGGCCGCTCCGCCAGGGAACAACGATACGTTCGCTCCTCCGGTCAATCGTTCGCCTGCTGTCGCGATTGGGCCCCCTGTACGGCGTTGTCGTCCGTGCGGGCAACCTCGTTCGGTTCGTCGCTGTCAAAATAGATCGTCCCGGCGATAATGGCCGTCAGGATGAGCCCGGCGACAGTGCTGAGCGGCACGATCACGAAGATTAACCAGCGATCGGCGCCCTCAAAGTCGATCGACAGGTCGAGAATCCACACTGCGCCCAGGACAAAACCGGCGACGATCACGCCCTGTGCAATCACATCGCGGAGCCGTCGCTGACACCGAGAATTGAATGGTTCATGGCTCATAACCTGGTTTGCACCACAAAGGAACGGTGACGTATCGTATGATGTGGCCACGGTGGTCGTCTCCACGAAGCGCCAGTTCGCACGAATCAAATCGTGCGCAGCCGGGGACTGAGTTGGTACAAGTCAGTGAGAGTTAGCGGTAAGCAAGGTACATTCCACGCACGGCGCGTGCCAAACTTGCGACGATCCTCTGCCGGTTCGGCCTGCGGTTGCGGCCGAGACGAGTGCCGAGGCGTGAGTGCGGACCGCACGGCTTTCCAACAAGACCGCGGCACGCCAATTGCTTGCACGAGCGAGGCCTCGGCGATCGCCATGAACTTGGCCTGTCGGTCGCGATTATCGTCGAGCGGATCAATGGCTCTCGAAGGCAGACATGAACGACCCGTCGCGCTGGGCGTCTTTTACCTGCGGGTCGCGCGCTATGCGGCGTGGGGGGCGACGCTGGCAGGGGTCTCGCTGGCGGCCGGCATGCTCGGCTACCGCCACTTCGAGCACCAGTCTTGGCCCGAAGCGTTCGTCAACTCGGCGATGCTGCTGTCGGCCATGGGCCCTGTGAGCGACCCGCGGACGACCGGGGGCAAGATCTTCGCCGGTTGTTACGCCATCTATTGCGGTTTGGTGCTGCTGTTCATTGTTGGGCTGCTGGTGACGCCCGTCGCCCATCGGTTACTGCATTTGTTTCACTCCGATCCCGATGACGACCAGGCAGCATGAGCAATCACTCGGCAGCGAAAAGCCGCGACGCACACGATTTCCGCGTCGCCGTCGGCGCGTGGATGCCGCGCCTGGCGCCAATCATTGCGCTGAGCGCGTTCACCGTGGCCGCTTGGTTGCTGCACCGCGAGTTGGCGGAGTATCGACTGAGCGACGTCCGCAACGCCCTGCGCGCAACGCCAGGCAGTCGAATTGCAATTGCCGCGGCGCTGACTGTGCTCAATTATTGCGTCCTAGTCGTTTACGAAGGGCTCGCCGTGAAGGCCGCCGGGCGTGAACTGCCCCTTGCCAAGGTTGCACTCGCTTCATTTCTGGGATTCACCACGTCTTTCAACTTTGGCGCCTTGTTGGGCGGCGCGTCGATTCGTACTCGGCTGTACTCCACCTGGGGGCTCGGGGCGACGACGATTCTGAAAATCATCGCATTGTTGGCTGCGGCCTTTTGGTCCGGCATCGCTCTGATTGCCGCCGTGGCGTTCTTGTCGTCCCCGAGCGCCGAGGGAGGCGCCACGCTGGCAGGGATGCCGTTGCGATATCTGGGGATTGCCTTGGCCGCGGCAGTCGCGGCGTATTTCGTTCTGACTGCCGTGCGCCGCACGCCGCTACGCATCGGGGCCGTGCAATTCACTCTGCCGCGCTGGCCGATCGCGGTCGCGCAGGCGGCCGTCTCGTCCTTGGACGTGGCCATTGCTGCGAGCGTGCTGTGGGTTCTATTGCCCCAGGAGTTGGCAATTGGGTACCCGACATTGTTGGCGGGGTATGTGTTAGCGATTCTGGCAACGACGTTTTCGCAAGTCCCCGGGGGGCTCGGCGTCTTCGAAATTGTCGTTCTGTCGTATATCTCAGTCGCCAATGCTCCGGGCGTGATTGGCGCCGCGCTGCTGTATCGGCTGGTCTACTACGTCGTGCCGCTGCTTGTGGCGACCGTTGTCTACGTCGGCCACGAATTGCGTACGCACGACGAGCGACTTCGCGAGGTTGGTGCGGGGGTCGCGCGGTGGGCGGGGCCAGTCGTGCCCCGCTTGTTGGCGCTGTTGGCGTTCGGATCGGGAGTCGTACTGCTATTGAGTGGGGCGACGCCTCCGTTGCCGGATCGCGTGGCGGTGCTAAAACAGATTGTACCGCTTGCGGTTCTTGAGTCGGGGCACCTCATGGGCAGCATTGCGGGAACGTTGCTGCTGGTCCTGTCGAGCGGTTTGGCAAAACGATTTGATTCGGCGTGGTGGACGGCCGTTGTCCTCGTGGCGGCGGGGATCGTCGCGTCGCTCGCCAAGGGGTTGGATTGGGAAGAAGCCTGTTACTTGGCCGTGGTGCTCGGTCTGCTGCTGGCGACGCGACGACGCTTCTACCGTCGCGGGTCCCTCTTGCACGCTCCGCTGTCGGCATCGTGGTGGACGGCCGTGCTCATCGCCGTCGCCGCGGCAATTTGGCTGGGCATGTTCGCTCATAAGCACGTCGAATACTCCGACGATCTGTGGTGGAAAGTGGCGCTGCAGGCCGATGCGCCGCGGTTTCTCCGTGCAGGCTTGGCTTCGGTCGTCACCGTGCTGGTGTTCGCGACCTTGTTGTTCGTGCGATCTTCGCGTCCGGAAATGCAGCGACCTAGCAACGAGGAATTGGACGAAGCCGCACGCGTGATTGCAAGTCAGCCCGGGACGGTGGGGCACTTGGCGCTCGCCGGCGATAAGTCGCTGTTGTGGAACAACCCGCGCACGGCCTTTGTCATGTACGGGGTTCACGGGCGGACGTGGGCGGCTTTGGGCGACCCGGTGGGGCCCGGCGACGAAGCGCCCGAGTTGGCGTGGCGATTCCATGAAATGGTCGATCGTCACGGCGGTCGAACCGCATTTTACCAGGTCCCGGCCGCCAGCCTCCCGCTTTACCTGCAATTGGGCCTGACGCCGTTGAAACTGGGGGACGCCGCGCGCGTGCCGCTGGCGACGTTTTCGTACGACGGCCCCCAGCGCAAGCAACTTCGTCAAACGTGGCATCGTTTCGAGCGCGAGGGATTCGAATTCGAGGTCGTCCCCAGCGCGGCGGTCCCAAGCGTGTTGCCCCGCTTGCGCGAGATTTCCGACGAATGGTTGGCTGCCAAACACGCTACGGAGAAACAGTATTCCGTGGGATTCTTTGCCGAAGACTACTTGCGACGTTTTCCAGCCGCAGTGGTTCGCAAAGGGGGCGTCATCTATGCGTTCGCCAACGTTCTGGAAACGAACGCCAAAACAGAACTGTCGATCGACTTGATGCGCCACGCAAGCGACATGCCGAACGGGACGATGGACTATCTATTCGGGCAACTCATGCAATGGGGCCGCGATCAGGGCTATCAGCAATTCTCGCTGGGCATGGCGCCGCTCTCGGGGTTGGACCGTCATCCTTTGGCCCCGATCTGGAATCGGGCCGGCAATGCACTGTTTACCCATGGCGAGCATTTTTACAACTTCGAGGGATTGCGCAGTTACAAAGAGAAGTTCGCCCCAATTTGGGAACCGATGTATCTGCTCTACCCCGGTGGAATGAGTTTGCCGCAGGTGCTGCTCGATCTGGCTGCGCTGAGCGCCGGCAGCGTCACGGGAATTGTCGCGAAGCCGCGGCGACGCGGTCACAGTCGCTGAGAAGCCAAGGGGTGCGTCGCCCGCACGTCGCCGCGTCTGGAGAGACGAGAAAGACCGCCAGCCGGCCCTGACAATTGGATAGGACCATGTCAGATTCACGCAGAAGATACCCAGGCCCGGCCGTTGCCGCGGGCATTCTCGTCACCCTCGTGGCGATGGCCGCCTATCGGCCCGTTTGGGACTGGTTTCAGGCTCGTCCTGCGGCGCCGGCTTCGACGGCGGCAACCGAAACGTTGGCTGTGGAACTGGCGCCAGGCATTGACAACGCGGTCATCGTGAGGCCCGAGGTCGTCGACCAACTGGGGATCAAGACAGCCGAGGTCGAAAGCGGGGCGCTGGCCGACGAACTTGTGCTTTCTGGGACTTTGGGGATTGACCCCACGCGATTGCAAGAAGTTCGCACGCGGTTTCCGGGAGAGGTGGTTGAACTGGGGAAAACTGCCGACGGCGCTCGTACGCTGCAATTTGGCGACCCAGTGAAACAGGGCCAGTTGCTTGCCGTCGTGTGGAGTCGCGAACTCGGCGAGAAGAAAAGCGAGTTGATCGACGCACTAGTGCAGTTCGAACTCGATACGACGACGCTCCAACGGCTGGAGGGATTGTATCGCGAGGGCTCGGTTCCCGAGCGCGAGTATCGCGAGGCGGCCCGGGCGGTCGAAGTCGACGCCAACGCTGTGGCGCGCGTGACCCGCACGCTCCACATGTGGCGGGTTGGCGACGAGGAACTTGCCGCCGTTCAAAACGAAGCAAAACGGCTCATTGCCGATCGTGGCGCCGCACCGGGCGAAGAAGCGGGGGGCTGGGCGCGAGCCGAGGTTCGGGCAGCCCTCGACGGCGTCTTGCTGGAGTTTAATGTCGCCGTCGGCGACGTCGCGTCGATTGACGACATCCTGTTTCAAGTTGGCGACCTGGGACGATTGCAGGTCGTGGCGTTCGCTTACGAAGAGGACCTGCCGAGGCTTGATCGTCTGCCGCCGGAGCATCGCGATTGGACCGTAAGCGTGCCTGCTGCGCCACAGCTGCCGGCGCAAATGGGAGCGATTGACCGTTTGGGGCGGATCGTCGATCCCGTACAGCATACGGTCGCCGTGATGGGCTGGGTCGACAACGCCGCAGGCCTGTTGCGGGGAGGGCAATTTGTGTCGGCCGTCGTCGCACTCCCGCCGCCGCCGGGCGAGGCGATCATCCCCGCGACGGCGCTCATCGAAAAAGGCGGCGAGAAACTTGTATTTGTCCAGCAAGACGCCAAGCCGCTGTTCGTCCAGCGTCGTGTCGCCCTTTCACGGATTGTCGGGAAGCAAGCATGCATTTTGATCGAACCGCCACTCGACGCCGAACCCGGCGTCACAGGATTGAAGCCAGGCGAGCGCGTGGTTGCCTCCGGCGCCGTCGAACTGCAACAAGCCCTCGCCGACCTGCAATCCGCCCAGCCCGCGCTCCCGTCGACTGAGGCGCCGGCGTCATGATCTCGCGACTGATTCACTGGGCCGTCGCAAGCCGGCTCGTTGTCTTGTTGTTGGCGCTCGCACTGATGGCGTTTGGCGGCTACGCGTTCGTCAACGTCAATGTCGAGGCCTATCCCGACCCTGCTCCTGCGATCATCGAGATCATCGCGCAATTCCCCGGCGCCTCGGCTGAGGACGTCGAACGGCAGGTGACCATCCCGCTGGAAGTCGCACTGGCGGGCATGCCGGGTCTCGACACGATGCGTAGCCAGTCGATGTTTCAACTGGCCGACGTGCGCTGCCAGTTTGAGTACGGCATCGAGAACAAAGACGCGCGCCAGGAAGTGCTGAATCGTCTCACGCAAGTCGCTTTGCCGGACGGGGTCCAGCCGGTCATTTCTCCGGAATCTCCCACGGGCGAGATATTGCGGTTCACGCTTACCTCGCCGAAGGACGCCAATGGTCGGGACATCTACACGCTCAACGATTTGAAGTCGTTGTTGGACTTTACGCTGGAACGCCGCTTTCGACGCGTGCCGCGGATCATCGACATGGGCAGCTATGGCGGCACGATGAAGCGGTACGAAATCCGTCCCGACCCGGATCGGCTCCGCCGGTACGGCATTTCGCTGGCCCAGTTGGAGAACGCCGTCGCCGCGGCCAATCGCAACGTCGGCGGTCAATACATTACTCAGGGGCAAACCGTACAAGTGGTTCGCGGGCTGGGACTCATTGGCATGGGCCTCGATCCGATGGAAGGAGCGCTCGCGCAAACCGATCCCGTCGCGGCGGCCGCCTACTTGCGCTCGGAAGAGAACAAGCGGATTCGCGAAATCCGCGAAATCGTCGTCGCTTCGGTGAATAATGTTCCCGTGCGCGTCGGCGATCTGGTCGAGGGGGGGCCGCTCGCCGCGAACGACCCTTTGGGCGTCGACGGCGTTGTAGTCGGCTTCCAAAGCCGACTTGGTCGCGTCATGTTTAGCGAACCGGTTCTCGACGCCAACGGCGCCGAGCAACTCGACTCCGCGGGGGCGCGCGTATGGCGCGACCACGACGACGTTGTGCAGGGGATCGTGCTGCTACGCAAGGGCGAGCCGTCGCTCCCCGCCTTGGCAGACGTGCACGACCTGGTCGACCAGCTGAACAATACCCCCGGCGCCCTGCTGCCGGGCGTGAAGATCGAACCCTACTACGACCGCACGGGGCTCATCAATATGACCACCGAAACGGTCCGTGAAAACCTGTTTCACGGGATGGCGCTGGTGGGGATCGTGCTGTTGATGTTCTTGGGCAACGTCCGCACTGCGGTAATCGTGGCCATCAACGTGCCGCTGGCGGTGCTGGTGGCCTTCGCGGCGCTCTACCTGCGCGACGAGTCGGCGAACTTGCTGTCGATCGGCGCGGTCGACTTCGGCATCCTCGTCGACTCTTCGGTAATTATCGTCGAGAACATCTACCGTCGACTCACGCACGGCGACGATTCGTCGCTCACGGTGAAAGAGCGCGTGCTGCACGCCTCGACCGAAGTGCAACGGAGCCTCATGTTTTCCACCGCGATCATGGTGTGCGCGTTTCTTCCGCTCTTCACGATGCAGGGACCGGCTGGGCAGATTTTTCGCCCCATGGCCCACACCTACGCCTTCGCGCTTGGCGGAGCGCTGCTCTTGGCCGTGACGCTCTCGCCTGTCCTGTGCGAAACGCTTCTGGCAAACGTGAAGCCGAAGCCGGACAACGTATTCGTACGCTGGTTGTCGCGCAGTTACCAACGGCAATTGAAGTTGGCTCTGCGTTATCACTTTGTCAGTCTGGGGGCGTTCGTGATCGTCGTCGGACTGACGATGTTGCTGTTGCCGTTCTTGGGCCGTGAGTTTATGCCGCAGCTGGAGGAGGGGAATATTTACGTTCGCGGCACGTTCCCGCTGAATGCCTCGCTCGATGAGGCGAGCGACCGGACCCGGCGAGCGCGGGAAGTCTTCAAGAAGTACCCCGAGGTCGAGACAGTGGTGGCTCAAGTCGGTCGCCCCGACGACGGCACCGATCCGACCGGTTTTTACAATGTTGAATTCTATTTGCCGATGAAGCCGCACGAGGACTGGCCGATCCCGCCCGGGATGACCCGCGCTCGCACGAAAGAAGAAGTCGTCGATGCGATGAGCGACGAACTGGATGCGGCATTTATTGGCATCAATTGGAATTTCTCGCAATACATTCGCGACGGCGTGATGGAGGCGATGTCGGGCGTCAAAGGCGAGAATTCGCTGAAGATCATTGGTCCCGACCTGACGCAACTCGAAGCAGTCGCCAACGATGCGGCCGCCAAGCTGGCCGCCGTGCCCGGCGTAATCGACGTCGGCGTGTTTCGTATTATGGGGCAGTCCAATTTGAGCTTCGCGATTGACAAGGAGAAATGCGCCCGTTGGGGCGTTGCCGTCGACGACGTCGAAGACGCCCTGGAGACGGCCGTCGGGGGCAAGGCGTTCACCACGTTGGTCGAGGGCGAACGGTCGTTCGATCTGGTGCTCCGCTGGCCCGAGTCGTTTCGCTCGACGCGCGAGGAGATTCTCGATATTCCCGTCGACGTGCCGGCTAACGTGACTCCCCCGGGCGGAGAGCCTCAAGTTGCGGCCACCGAGTCGACCGGTCCGGAAGCTGGCATGTCCGTGACCGGCGCCGCGATCTCCTTGCCCTCGCCGCTGGGGAGCGCCGAAAGCGGCGGCACGAACCCGCTCAATCAGGCGCCCCGCCGACGCCTGCGCGACTTTGTCACGCCGCTCGACGCGGCTGGAAGACTCGACGCACAGGGTTCCTTTGTTCAACCAGGCGCGTCGACCATCTACCGCGAGGAGGGGCGGCGGCTGATCGCCATGAAATTTGGCGTCCGTGGTCGCGATCTCGGCGGCGCCGTGGCCGAGGCCCAGCAGGCCCTGGCGCCGGTCATCAAGCCGCCGCTGGCGGCCGAATGGTCCGGCGAGTTTGAGCAGATGGAGCAAGCCGAGCAGCGTCTTAAACTAGTCGTTCCGCTGTCGTTGGCGCTGGTGATCGTCATGCTCTATCTGGCGTTCTTCTCGCTCCGCGACGTGGCGATCGTTCTGGCGAACGTCGTCACGCTCGTCTGCGGCGGGATTCTGGCGCTGCTCGTCATGCGGACCAACTTTAGCGTCTCGGCCGCGGTGGGTTTCATCTCGATCTTTGGCGTGGCGATCATGAATGGGCTCATTCTCGTCTCATCAATTCATCGTTTGCGACTGGGCGGGCACACGCTCGAAGAAGCGGTCATGGAGGGCAGCGTCGCGCGGCTCCGGCCCATGCTGATGACCATTCTCACGGCCATACTGGGCCTGTTGCCTGCGGCCGTGTCGACGCGGATCGGCGCCCAAAGCCAGCAGCCGCTGGCGATCGTGGTGATCGGCGGCATGCTGATGTCGTTGCTACTGAATCAGCATCTGACGCCGGTGCTGTACTACGTCTTCCGCAGGAAGCCTCCCTCGAATGATGCGGCGAGTCTGGCGGAGTAGCAAGCCCAAGGCAGCCTTGATTTGGTGTTCGCTTCCTCGGTCGGACTGCGATCGATCGATTGGCAGAATCGAGGGAAGTCCGCCGAACTGGCCGCACGTTGCGTACACAAGCCGCACCACAAGGATTCGCAATTGCGGCATCCCAACGCGGCGTAGCGAGTTCGCGCGCCCGCGAAGAAGCAGACGACCGTCAGGCGAACGCATGCACGAACACGCGCTGGCTTCCCAAAGAGGCCCGCTATTAGTTGACGGCGACGTTCCGCCCCTTTGCCATCGCTGATTTCAGAATACTGCACAGCACTCTGCCCCCAACGACGGGGACTATCGATGACCGTTTCGAGCCACGGCTCCGGCGTCGAGTTGGATTCATCAA
>JAGQOU010000236.1 GCA_020427145.1 Planctomycetales bacterium
CGGTCCCAGGGCACGCTCCAACCGTTGCGCGGCGCTCGGCCCAACACGATTCCCTCGCCATCGGGAATCGACTGCCAGCAACGCTGTTGATTATCCTTGCCGACGGCAATCAATTCAAGCATGTCCGCAATGCTCCCTGCGCTTATTGGCTCTTGCCTCCGCTTCTCGTCGCTCGCCAGCCCCGTATGCCGCATCAGGGGCCGATCATAGCTGCAGGCGGCATTGTAGCAAAAACGGCAGCCCTGGCAGAGCGCGCTTCGTCAACGGCGGCGGTCGAGGTGTCCGCTTTTGTTGATCGCCCGCAGCAACCGCAGTCCCAACACGGCGCTGCCGGTCAATCCCGCCAGTCCCGGCGCCGAGACGCCCTGAACCGGCCAGAACCAAAACGGCCACACGTTGTTGATGACCAACAGCACCGACCCCAAGAACAGCGCACTGGTCAGCAGACCCAACACGAGCCGGTTCACGCTCGGCTCCAGACCGCGGTGATCGAGATGCACGTCGAAGCGGCCCGTCTGCACCTGCTGCAGAATGTCGCGCATGCGGCGCGGAAAGATCTCGGCCAGTTGCTCCATCTCGTACGCAATGCGGCGCGCCTTGCGGACCTGACGCATCGGCGACATGCGGCGCCGTATCATTTGCTTGCGGTACGGCCGCAGCACGTCCATCAGGCTGAACTGCGGCGACAACCGGCGGCCGGCTCCTTCGAGCATCACCAGCACCTTCAGCAGCATCGTGGCGGCCGAGGGAAGCACGATGCGATGCCGGCGCATCAGGTCGAGCATCTCGCGCAGCGCCGCGGCCAGCTCGAACCGGTCGACGGATTGGTGGGCGTAGTGCGCGACGAAGTCGGCCAGATCGACGCTCAACGCCGACTCGTCGAGCCCCGGCGGCGAGGCCGCCACGCGCATCACCACGGCCGTGAGTTGCTGACTGTCGCTCTCCACCATCGCGGCCAGCAGGTCCTCGATGTCTTCGCGCAGCGAGTCGTCGATCCGACCCACCATGCCGTAGTCGAGCAGCCCGACGACGCCGCCCGGCATGGCAATCAGATTGCCCGGGTGCGGGTCGGCGTGGTAGAAGCCGTGGTGAAAGATCATCTCCAGGTACAACTCGGCGCCATGGCGGGCGAGGGCGTCTAACTCCGCGGGGTCTGTCGGCAGTTTTTCGAGGCACGACAAGGGCGCGCCCTCCAGCCACTCCATCACCAGCACGCGGTCGGTGGACAAATCGGCGTACGCCAGCGGAACGCGCACCGAGGGGTTTTCGGCCAGGTTGCGGCGCAATTCGTCGATGTGCCGCCGCTCGCGTTCGAAATCAAGTTCGCGCCGCAGCGTGCGGCGAAACTCGGCGACCACGGCGCACGGGCGATAGGGAGCCAACTCCGGCAGCCGCTCCGCCAACTGGGCTAGGCCGGCGAGAATATCCAGATCGATGCGCACGCGCCGTTCGATATTGGCGTGCTGAATCTTGACGGCCACCTCCTCGCCGGAAGCGAGTCGGGCGCGGTGAACTTGCCCGATCGACGCCGACGCAACCGGCGTCGGCGAGAAATCGTGAAACATTTCCGCCACCGGGCGGCCGAGTTCTTCTTCCAGCAGCGTGAAGACCGTCTCTTCGGAATCGGCGGCCACGTCCGTTTGGAGCTTTTCCAGCTCGTTGGCCAACTCCGTGCCCACCAGGTCGGGGCGCGTTCCCAGCACCTGCCCCAGTTTGATAAACGTCGGTCCCAGTTCCTCCAGGGCCAAACGGATGCGGGTCGCGCGACTTTCGGCCGTGAGCGATTGGCCGTTGCGATTCTTCAGCAACGCCCGCAAAGGGGCGAAATCGTACCGACTGAGCCAATCGGCCAAGCCGTATTTGCTGAGAATCGACAGGATCTCGCGCCAGCGTCCCACGTTGCGATAGATTTGCGGGATCGTACTGATGCGCATGGCGGCGAGAAATGAGAGGGGTACGTCCGCGGCGAAGAGGCCGCCAACTCAATTGTAGTCGCCCGGCAGCCGCTTCGCCAAACCAAGCGGGGTGCGGCGCATTGTCGCTGTTCTGGCTGACTGGCAGGGAGCGGCTGCGGCCGGAGCAACAATTCGAAATCTACTCTACGCGGCGGCCAGCCGGGAGAGCGCCTGCCGGGCGTGCGGGGCCGCCGGTCCTTGCCCCGCGGCGACGGCCTGGAGCACGGCCGTAGCCTGGGCGTTGCCATGGCCGATTTCACCCAGCGCCCAGGCGGCCCGCTGTTGCACTGCCGCCGCGGTGCCGTCGCCCAGGCGGTCAATCAGCACGGGCACGGCGGATTCGCACGCGGCGCCGCCGCGCCCCAGCAGCGTGATGCCCCAATAGGCGACGGACTCGTTGGCCGCCTGCGCCAACGCCATCAAATCGGCGATCTGCTCATGCGCGGGGGGGCCGACCTCTTCAAGCGCGGCAACGCACCACTCGCGCAGCGCCTCGTCGTTCGCCCCGGCTCCCTGAACCAACGCGGGGATCGCCGGTTGGGCGTCGCCGCCCAACCGGGAGAGTTGTTCGGCGGCCGCGGCGCGTGTCGCCTCGTCGCCCACTTTCAGCGCCTGAGTGAGTTGCTCAACGGTGGTCATTGCAGCCTTTCGGGGGCAAATGAGAATTCACGGAGTCGAGTTCGTCGTCCGACGCGACGCCGGATTGTACCCCCGACCCGCAGGACGGCCCAACACGGATTCGAGGGCTTTCAGCTCAGCCCGAATCGCTTGAGGGCCCAGGTCATGCCGCCGTAGCCGGCGAACATGATCGCCGTCGCCACGGCCAGGCTGGGAATAAACGGCCAACGCTTCAACAGCAGCGGCAGCGCCACGAAGAACAGCAGCGACGGCAACACGAGCCACAGAATGGCCCACGACAGATCGGCAATCTTCTGCACGTCGCGCTCGTCGACGTACAACCACACGATGCCCAGATACGACACCAGCGGCAAAGAAGCGAGCACGCCGCCGACCAGCGTCGACCGCTTCGAGGTTTCAGCCACGAGCACGATCAACACGGCCGAGATGATCGTCTTGAGCGCGTACTGCCACATGCCCGTCTCGCCTCGCCGGAGTTCGCCGCTGGCGGCCGCAGGTTAGCGGCGCGTTGGCGCCTCGGCGCCGTAAGCCGTGGCGGCGCTGTCCCAGGGATTGTCCTCGATGAAGAACCGCGTCATCTCCTCGGCCGACAGCTTCATCTCCAGGTCCTGGCACAATACCTCGGCGCGGAACACGTGCGTGCCCTCCTCCTGGGCCTGGGCCTGAATCTTCAGCACGACCTCGTCGCCAGCGGCCAGACTGTCGATCGTGCGGAACGCCACCCGGCCGTCGCGCACCGTGTGTCGGCCGCCTTCGACGGCCGTGGGATCGATGCCCGCCGAGAACAGTCCGACGATATTCACCCCGCGCGCCGCGATGGCGCCCCGGTTGCGAACGCGAATTTCATAAACCACCGGCTCGCCCACCGCGACCGGACCCTTGGGATCGGCGATGTCGAGTTTCAGATCCGCCACGGCGATCACGTTGATCGTCGCGGTTTCGTTATCGGTGAGTCCCGCGGGGGTCTCGGCCCGCAGACCAATCTCGTTGATTCCCGGTTTGGCGAGCTTGCACTTGAACTGCAAGAACCGCTCCTCGCCCGGCTGCAGCGCCGCGCCGTGCCACGCCAGCGAGTTCTTTTCGGCGCCCGGGGCGTAGCCGTCGGTGGCCGACACCAGTTCGGCGCCCTCGGGCAGTTGCACGCCCACCGCCACAGCGTCGGTGGCCGCCTCGCCCGGGTTGCGGACCCGCAAGTAGTACGTGGCGACCGAGCCGCCGTACTTTTCCTCCGGACCGCGCCAGTCGAGTTGCAGTTCCGGTTTGACGCACTGCACGCTCTTCTTGGAGTTGGCAACGATCCCGCCGGACGCGGTCGCCGCTGCGACCATCTCCAGCGCGCCGGCCTCGCGAGCCGTCAGTTCCAGTTCCAACTCCTTGGTCTCGCCCGGCACAAGCGTGCCGACGAGGTGATGAATCTTGGCGGTTTCGTCGCCGCCCGGCGGCAGCAGTTCCAGCTGCACGTTTTCAGCGTCGCCGGTGCCCGGATTGCTGAGCACCAGCTTGTAGCGCTGAGCCACGCCGAATTGGACGGTCTCGGGCCCTTGCAGGCTCATAGCCAATTTCGGTTCCTGCACCGTCAGCATGGCGTCTTCGCCGACGGGTGCGTGCGTGAACCGCACGCCCAGCGCCAGGCTGGCGCCGCTGCGCGGCGTGAGCTGTAATTCCATCGTCTTCGTCTCGCCAGGCCCCAGCTCGTGCATCGCCCAATTCAGGGCCTGCGGTTGGGCGTCGGCGGACGGAGAATGCTCAATGGCGCCGGCGGTGGCGGTCGCTTCCAACAGCTCGGCCGTCTCGGGCACGGTGACCACCGCCAGCACGTCGCTGGCCGCCACCTGGCCGAGATTCTCCAGCACGATCCGGTAGGTCGCCGGGCGGCCGACCGTCAATTGCTGCGGGCCTTCTACGCGCGACACGATCACCGGCTGACGCGATGTGAACAGCACATTGGTGCGCGACTGACGCGGCGCGGCGACCACCTCGACGGGGGTCGTTTCGACGTCGACAAGCTCTGACGCGCTTTGTTCGTCGACGGGCGTGGCGGAATTCAAAGGCGCCGGCTCGGCCACCACCAACGACTCGTCCAGCAGACTGCCAATGTCGGCCGTCGCCACGGGCTGGGGTTGAGCAGGCTGCGTCCGGGCAATCGCCTTGGGACGAGCCGTTGCTTGGGGTGTTTCCGACGCAATGCTCTGCGGCGTGCCCCCGGCCGGGTCGGGAAGCACCATCGTCGACGGGGCCGCCGCTGGTGCGGATTTGGCGACCTGTCGCGACTCTTGGCTCCGCTCTGACAACGCACGTCCAAAATCGGTGGCGGTCTGGCCGGCGCGGTCGCCTCGCCGCGACTTAGCCGGCTGAGGAGCCGGGCCACGCGCGACGGGGGTCGCAGCAGGCTCGGCGAGCGCTTCCAGTGCGTCGAGATAATCCGGCGCCGCGTTGGCGTCGGCGCTGTTGTCTGTCGAAGGACCGGCCGGTCGGCGCGGCGTCGTCGGCGAGGCCTGCAAGTCGGCGAGCGCCTCATCGAGTTCGCTACGGCCGCGAGAGTCGCTGGTGGTGGGCGACTTGCGCGGTTGACGACTGACCGCAGCCGGCGCGGTCGCAGCCCGCGATTCATCGGCCACGACAACGGGACGTTGCGTGCGCGACGGCGCTGCCGCCCTCTGCCGCGAGGGCGTCCCCGGCTGCGGGCCAAGTTGCATGCGCGCCTGGGGACTGCCGGGAGCGTTGGTCGTGGCGCCGGGGGATCGCTGTTGGTCAGTCCGCGGCGAGGCCGTGCGACGCGTCTGGCCGCTGTCCGACGAAGTCGCTGTCGGATCGTAGGGCATCGGATAGTGATCTGACGAATCGCCGGCTTCATCGTCTGCCGAATCGGACGAGCGCGAGAAGATGCGCCCGAGCCCCGAGAGCAATCCGCCCCCGCTGCCGGAGGACTTGCGACTGTTGCCGGACATCCACTTATCGCGCGGCAAGCGGGGCGCGTGAGCCGCCGTCTGCTGCACTGGGGGCTCGCCGTCGTCCTTGTCGGACTTGCTGAAGAAGGCCAGTCGCTCGGCGAGCGACGGAGCTCCCTGCTGCGCCTGAGCGGGTGCGGGCGCGCAACTCATCGCCACTGCAATCGCTAGTATCCAGATTCGCCGCATTGCCGGTTCCCCGCGAGAAAAGCATCGTGTGTTTGGGGCGCCCGACCCACTGGGTCAGGGCGACGGATGCTAGCAAGCGCCGCCCACATCGCGCAGGCGAACACGACTTGCCAGCGGGCCTCTCCGAGTGGAGAGGTCCGTCACGGGGTTTATCGGTCGTGACGATTGCGGAGAATGAATCAATCCGCCGAAGATTTCCGGTCGCGAAAGATGGTGCGACTACGGCAAATAGAAAAAGCACGGACCGCCCCGTCGGC
>JAGQOU010000237.1 GCA_020427145.1 Planctomycetales bacterium
TTCAAATTAGAATCCGTATAAGATCATCCTACGGTCGCTAAGCGCCGTAGGCGTCCCGGGAGCCGTGGAAGCGGCTGACGGCGAAGAAGCCGTGAAGCTGTTCAACCCGGGCGACTTCGATCTGGTGCTGACCGACTGGAACATGCCGGGCAAAAACGGCCTGGAAGTGATCCAAGATATTCGCAAGCGGGACCCCAAGGTGCCGATCATCATGGTCACCACCGAGGCCGAGAAGTCGCGCGTGATGGAAGCGATTCAGGCCGGCGTGTCCGACTATCTGGTCAAGCCGTTCACGGCCGACACGCTGCGCGAGAAACTCGAGAAGCACGGCTGCTAATCGCGGCCGCAAGATACGCTCAAAAAACCGAACGGGCGTCGCCGGCAGTTGCCGACGGCGCCTGTTTTTTGCCCCGGGGGCGGTCGCGGCGCGGTTCGCGCGGCTCAGTCCGAGGCGGCTTCGACTTCGTGAACCACGACAATATCGTGTACGCCGGCGGCCATTTCTTCGTCGTCGGGGCCGGCCGTCAGGTGCGAGCCGCCGACAATGACGATTGAGTCGCCCGGCTTGGTCAGCCCGGCTCCAGCGGCCCACACGTCCATGTGGCGGATCAATTGTTCCAGGTTGGTCGCCGGGGCGCCGCGCAACGGGGTGACGCCCCAGTACAGGCACATCTTTCGCAGCGTCGAATCGTGAGTGCTCACGCCGATCGTGGGGATGAAACTCCGCTGCTGCGACAACGCCAGCGCCGTTCGCCCCGAGTGACTGGCGACGACGACCAATTTCGCGCCCACGATTTGGGCAATCGTACCCGCCCCCCGGACCACGCCGCGCGTGATCATGTGCAACCCGTCGTCGGCCTCGGCCAGCTTGCGCAGCGGGCGACCGCGCATGGTCTCCTCGGTCGCCATGGCGATGCGATTCATCATGTCGACCGCCTCGCGAGGATACTTGCCGATGGCCGTTTCTCCCGACAACATGCACGCGTCGGCGCCGTCGAGAATGGCGTTGGCCACGTCGGTCGCCTCGGCCCGAGTGGGGCGCGGCGATTCGTGCATGCTGTCCAGCATTTGCGTGGCGATGATCACCGGCTTGTGGAACTCCTGGCAGGTGCGGATGACCCGCTTCTGTTCCATCGGCATCCGCGCCACGTCGATCTCCACGCCCAGGTCGCCGCGGGCGACCATCACGCCGTCGGCCTCGCGGACGATTTCCGGCAGCCGCTGCAGGGCTTCCTGCTTTTCGATCTTGGCGACAATCCCCGCCTTGGAACCGGTGGAGCGGACGATGTCGCGCAGCGTGCGGACCTCGTCGGGCGAGCGCACGAAGCTGAGGCTGACGAAATCGACGCCTGCCTTGCCCGCCCACAAGGCATGTTGGTGATCCTCGACGCTAATCGCCGGGGCGCTCAACTTGACGCCCGGCAGATTGATGCCCTGCCGACTGCGAATTATCCCTTGGTTCAGCACGCGCAGTTCAACGCGGTCGCGCTGTTTTCCTTCGACGCGCATCGACACGGTGCCATCGGCTAGCATCACGGTGTCGCCGATGGTCAACTCGCGCAACAGCGGTTCGTAGCTGGTCGTGAACTCGTTGGGTGCCTGCGGCTCGCCGGCGACGAAGTAAAACAAGTCGCCGCGCGGGCAAAACACGCGGTCTTCGGCAACGTCGCCCAAACGAAACTTCGGTCCTGCCAGATCCACCAAAATGGCGACGGGCAGCGTGAGCTCCGCGCTGACGCGCCGAATTGTGTCGACGCTCTCCTGCTGCGCTTCGGGGCCGCCGTGGGCCATGTTCAGGCGAAAGACGTCGGCGCCGGCACGGATGAGTTCAGCCAGCTGCTCCGGCTCGCGGCAAGCGGGGCCGACGGTGGCGATAATTTTGGTGCGAGACCAGCGCACGTGGTCACTGGACAAAGGGAAAGGATCCATGGCGGGCGGGCGCTGCAGCTTGGGGGGAGGGGGCAAGGCGGCCGGTGACAATCGGCCCCATTGTGCCCCCAGGCCTGCCAGAGGGGAAGACAGACTGGAAAGTCTGCCGGAAAGCCGGCTGCGAGCCGGTTGTTCCGCATCGCTCGCCGCGCG
This sequence comes from Planctomycetales bacterium, assembly GCA_020427145.1. Lineage (GTDB taxonomy): Bacteria > Planctomycetota > Planctomycetia > Pirellulales > Lacipirellulaceae. Next base: position 2,083 of record JAGQOU010000237.1, read on the forward strand.
ATACTTGACGCCTCGCCCGCCCCACAAAGACAGACGCAAGAACGCTGCCCACCGGCAACATTACGATATGGCAAGAAACTACTGGACCAACAAGGCGTGCCTGGTGACCGGCGCGTCGGCGGGCCTGGGGCAGGCCGTGGCGACGACGCTCGCCCAGCACGGCGCCCGGGTGATGCTGGTCGCCCGCAACGCCGAACGGCTCGAAGCCACGGCCGCCGCATTGCGGGCCGCCGCCGCGCAGACGGTCGTTTGTCCCGCCGACGTCACTTGGCAGGAGGACGTGGATCGGCTCGCCGGTGTCGCGCAAAGCGAACTGGGCGGGGTCGATCTGGTATGCCACTGCGCCGGACGCTCAACCCGCGGCGGGCTCTACGACACCACGCCCGAAGACGTGCAGCAGCTCTTTGACGTGAACTGTCTGTCAGCCATTCGATTGGCCCGGGCGTTTGTCGAATCGTTGCTCGAGCGGCGCGGCCATCTCGTGCTGATTGGATCGCTCGCCAGCAAGACCGCCCTGCCCTACCTGGGCGGCTACCCGGCGAGCAAGCACGCCCTGGCGGCGGTCGCCCAACAGTTGCGATTGGAGTTCGGCCCGCACGGGCTGCATACGCTGCTGGCGTGCCCGGGGCCGATCGCGCGCGAGGACGCCGGCGTTCGCTATGCCGACCAGGCGACCGGATTGCCGGCCGCCGCGGCCAAGCCGGCCGGCGGCGCCAAGCTGTCGGCAATCGATCCGGTGCTGCTCTCCGAAAAAATCCTCCGGGCCTGCGAGCGTCGCAAGGCGGAGCTCATCGTGCCGACGACGGCGAAGTTTCTGTTCGCGATCGCGCAGCTTTCGCCGCGCTGCGGCGATTGGATTCTGCGGAAAAAGACCAGCTAGCCCGGATTTCTCACACTGTT
>JAGQOU010000238.1 GCA_020427145.1 Planctomycetales bacterium
GACGGCGGGGCCGCATTCATGGCCACGGCGGAAGACCTTCGTGGCCATGGCACCCGGCTATGTTTTCGATTCAGCACGCCCACGTCGGAAGACGTTCGTGAGCGTGACGCCGGCGCCGCCCGCCCGTATCACCTGTGCGATGTGCGAAACGAATCTATCCGGAGTTCACACTGGCGACACGCCAGTGGCGCCCGGGCGTTAGCTGCAACCAGCCCCGGTAGGGGCGACAGACTGTAGCCAGGGCCGTAAGGCCCTGGAGTCTCGGCAGCGGTGAGGGCGAAAGCCCCGGCGGGGCGACATCGGCGGTCGGCAAGTCCCCATGCCGCCCCGCCGGGGCTGCGATGACGTCGCCCGGCAGGTTTCCAGGGCCTCACGGCCCTGGCTACAACATGCTGCCCCTGTCGGGGCTCAAAGTGAACGCCGCGCGCCATTCCCACGCCCACGTCGGACGACGTTTCTTGAGCGTGGGGCCAGCGCCGCCCGCCCGTCTCGCCAGTGCGACGTGCAAAACGAATCTGTCTGGAGTTCACACCGGCGACACGCCAGTGGCGCCCGGCGTGGTCGTCAACCATTGCGCCGGCGATTCACGACACCGGCAACAAGAGTTGCGATCGCCAAACAGCACAGACTGCTCGGCTCGGGAACGTCGCCTAACGAAGGGTCCCGCGCCCCGAACAGATAGGCCGTGCCATCCTCGACGAAAGTCATGTAGATGCGGCCGTCGACGGCGAACAGGTCCCAGATGCCATTGTTCAACGGAAAGTCGGCTAGCTCCGGGAAGAGTTCCTTGATCCTGACGGCCGCGTCAGGATTTTCCGGAACGACGCCAGGATAATACGCCCAGGTAAATCGACCGCTAGCTCGAATGAGGGTGAAATTGGTTTGCGACAGAAGCACTTCCCCGCCAAACAAAGAGCTTTCATCTCGGTCTACGATTTTGATGGGATCCAGGTCCCCGTATTTCACACTGTCGGGTCCCGACCCGATGTTGATTCCCTTGCCGTCCGCTCGATCTTGAATCGTCAAGCTGAAACTATCGTCGCGATAGAAGTTGCCGTCCGGGTCCCAGTAGGCCGACAGGTATTCCTCTGTGCCTGGTTCCTGCCACCCGCCCAATATGTATCCGTTGGGCGTGACGGAGTTGACACGAGTATTGCCGGTGAACGACCCGGTTGGTAGTAGGCCGGTCGCTGTTGAATTGGGATTGAACCACAACGCCGTCCCGTCAATCAGAGTCTCCGACCTGTCGCCGAAAACCCGCAAGTTCTGGTCCACTCCCCCGATGAAATACGGCCCTTCCCAAGTCCTCAGCGGACTATCGGGGGCGTCTATGTGATAAAGTGCGCCTCCCGTGGCAGGAAGGTCTCGATTGCTTGCGACAAAGTAGATTTCCCCGTCAAGGGCCTCCACTGGCTTCGACAAGGTTCCGAAAGATCCTAAACTGGGGTGTGTTACGTTGATGACGCTCACAGAACCGGCAGAATCAACGACGAAGTAGTGTCCATTGATTGTCGAGACGTAAGCCTTGCCCTGGACAATTGAAAGCTTGCTTGTGAGCGATGATTTACCGAGCGTGGTTATCCCCAGCGGCGGGAGAGCATGCACTGCGGAGCCAGTCATCACTTGCAAATACGCAAGTACGCAAAACACGGCGGAAAGACGCAACTTTGACATGAGTAGATTTCTCTTGGCGAATAGTTTCTTACGTTGGTTTCCCCGTCCACCGAGAACCCAGCCAAGCCGACCTCTTGCCGCCGCGATTCGATGGGTTGCCGCTATGCCGCCAACCCCTCCTACCCCGCCCCCACCCGGCAATGCTCCAGCATCTCTTCGGCCGAGCAGACGTAGCTCGCCAGAAACGGGCCGAACTCGGCGTACTTGGCGCTCGCTTCGTCGAACCGCATCTGGTAGACGATTTCTTTGAGGTACTGCGGGTTGGCGGCCCAGAGGGTGACGCCCCATTCCCAGTCTTCCAGGCCCAGGCCCACCGTGATCAGTTGCGACACCTTGCCCGCGAACGCGATGCCGCTGCGGGCGTGTTCGCTCATCATGCGGTTGCGTTCGGCCTTGGGCAGCGTGAACCAGTTCGCGTGCGGGTCGCGAATCTTGTTCATGGGGTAAAAGCAGGTGTTCGTGTACTTCGGCAGCTCGGGCGTCAGCCGCTGGCGGTTCATGCCGACCAGGCGCCCTTCGTAGCCCTTGACCTTCATGGCGTACTCGTCGCTGGCCGGGTCGGCGCCCTCGGCGACCAGCCGCTCGCCGAACTGCTCGGGGGTCAGCACGTACTCGCTGATCTCGGTGATCGAGACGAACGAGTAGCCCGGGGTGAGCGCGGGGCCCATGGGGCCTGCCATGAGTTGCTGATGCACGCGGTCGTTGACCAACGGGTCGGGGTCGAGCAGCATCAGGCCGAAGTCGGCTTTGTGCCCGCTGACGATCGAGGTCTGCAGCCGCGTGGGCGCCCCCTCAGCACTCGGATCGAGTGCAGCGATGACCGCTGACCGCGCGGCCGCGATCTGCTCGGGCGACATGGCCGCAAGCCGGGCACGGTTGAAGCTGTAGTACAGGTGCGAACAATGCCAGCCCCCGTCGGCGGGCACGCGGGTGATCGGGATTTCGGGACCAGTGGTCGGACGATTCATAACGGCGAGTGAGGCGTTCCAGGAAACGGCGGAGCAGGAGAAACTCAGTTCGCATGGTATCAGAATCGTCCTGTGGAGGTCAGTGGGCGGCCGCCGCGCTCGCGCACGGCCAAGAAAGCGTCCGGGGAAGAAACCACGGACGCACGGAGAGCGGGGAGCGGAGAGAAAACAGCGGGGGCGAATTACCAGCGACCAAGTCCCTGCGAGCAGTCCCGGCCAAGGGGGACCGGCGTCGCGTCAACGATGGAGCTTGTCGTTCAGTCAAGTTCGCCTCTTCCGGAATCGACCTCGCGCCACATCTGCTGATAGAGGTCGCGCAAAGCGGGATCGAGGTTCGTGGCAAAGTCGAGCGGCAAATCAAGAATGCGAATCAACTCTTGCACGTCGGCCAGATCCCTCAGCCGAGCGGTCGTGCGACCCGAAGCGAGTTTCAACTGCACCAGGGTCGCCAGCGGCAGAAAGGCAATGCCATCGTCGGTGTTCACGGTGGAAAGCGCGGCCGGTTCGGGAAACGCCACGGGGCCCGGCTTGCCGTCGCCGGGAAACTGGCCCGCGACGAGAAAATCGATTCTGACCCGCGTCTCGGCGTCGCGCAGGTTCTTGCTCGTCTCGAACGGACGGACGTAGCCGCGGCCTTCGAGCTCCGCGTGAATGCGGGCCAGCCCCGCGGGCGTGACCAATACGTCGACGTCCTCGGTGAAGCGCCGGTAGCCGTGAAAGAACAGGGCCATGCCGCCCGCGATGGCGTAGTCGACGCCCATCTCGCTGAGCCGACGGGCCATGTTGCGCAGCGTGCGATGGACCGCGCTGTCGCCTTCGAAATGCATGCTTCCCTCGTGCAGGGCCCAGTTCACGTCGGCGCTCAGGCGGTCCTCGTACGTATCGCCCGGCGGAACGGGAACCGCGCGCGGCGACGAGTTGGGGGCGGGGGCGGGGGCCTGCGTCATAGTCCCTCCACCGTGGCGACAAAGTCGTCGACCAGCCGGCAGGTCACCTCGTGGGTGAGCACCGCGGGGACGCGCGTGCGGGGTTGGCCGGGCTGTTTTTCGTAGCGGCACAGTTCCACGCTGCCGCCGCGCGAGAGATGCAGCTCGTAGTAACGCCGGCCGTTGTCGTCTTGCTGCGGCGGGTTGCTGCGCATCTGCACGCTGCAACCCTGCGAGTCGGTCTCGATCGGCGCGATCGGTTCCAGCAGATAATTGACGCGACGGCACAGATCGGCGCTGGCCGCCTGGATCTCGAACAGCGTCACGTTGGCCAACTCGGGCGTTTCCAGCACGAGCACCAGCGCGGTGACCGCCAGCGGCTCGACGCGATCGGCCTCGCACCGCACCGAGCGCTGTCCGTCGACAACCCGAACCGTCTGGTTCGTTTGGCCGACCAGTTGAGCAAGCTCGCTGCGGAGTTGCGCCGACAGGCTCATGCGTGATCCTCGGAATCGTCGGCCACGTCGATCGGGTCGCCCCGTTGCGCTTCGTGGCTGCTGCCGTCAAAGGAGAGGACCGCCGTCTCTCCATCTACTATTGTTTGCAGGTGGACCGGTCGTTTCCACAATTTGTGCAAATTTTCCAGCGTGTCGGCCGCCTCGTCGAGCTTGACCTCGACCCCGGAGAACTGGTGGCAGAGGTACAGCTCGCCGCGGTTTTTGTAGTTGCCGTCGGTCACCTCGATGATCGGCCGACCGCGATTGGTGAGCATCTCCAGCAGCTGCCGCTTGACCTTGGGGAACTCGCGGCTTTCGATTTCGTACGTTTCGGCGTCGGTGTTGTAGCCGAACTGAAACAGCCGCTGCTCGCGGACGAAGTCGAGCGTGAGGAACTCGTCGATGAACGTCAGATCGTTGTGGATCTTGCGAACCTCGAAGATCTTGTCGCGGCCGAGGCCCGCCTGCCGGTCCCACTCGCGGCGGGTTTGGTGGTCGTCGCAGTCGTCGTACTCGCGGCCGAAGGCGCCGCGGTTCCAGCGACTTTCGATGTCGCGGAACAGCTCAATCCCCAGCTTGTACGGATTGAGCTGCGTCGGCGAGCTGGCGAGCGTGCCGCTGTGATGGTCGCAGTAGTGGATGACTTCCGAGGCGTTGAGCCCCTGGCGGATCATGATGGTCGAGTGCCAATAGCTGGCCCAGCCTTCGTTCATGATCTTGGTTTGCGCCTGGGGTGCAAAGTAGTACGCCTCGTCGCGAATGATCGACAACACGTCGGCCTGCCACGCCGAGAGCGGGGCGTGCTGCAACAGAAACAGCAGCACGTCGCGCTCGGGGCGCTCGGGGAACTGCTGCGGCGCGTCCGCCTCGGCGGCTTCGACGTCGCGGTCGTTCAGCCCCCCCACGGCGGACCGGGGGTTGATGAACGAGTCCATGTAATCTTTGGACCGATAGCGCGGCGACCCGGTTCGCGCGGCATCGTCCCGGTCGCGGTCCTGAAAGTTGTATCGGTCCGGCCGCTCGCGCCGCTGAATGAAGGGGGAGTGAATATCGATCAATTCTTCCAGGCTTAAGCAAGCGTCGATGAACTGCTCGACGGGCTCGAGCCCCACCTCGTCGATGTACCGACTGACCCGCGTGCCGTGATTGGCCATCGTGTCCATCATCTTGCGATCGGTCGGGGCGAAGCAGGCGTTGTTTTTGAAAAAGTCGCAGTGCCCGTATACGTGGGCCATCACCAGCTTCTGATCGATCGTGTCGTTGGACCGCATCAGGTAGGCGTAGCACGGGTTGTTATTGATGACCATCTCGTAGATCTTCGACAGCCCGTAGCTGTAGCTCTTGGAGAGCTGCTCGTACTCCATGCCGAACCGCCAGTGCGGATACCGCGTGGGAAACCCGCCGCGGGAGGCGATGACGTTGAGCTCGTCGGCGTCGATCAGCTCGAAGATCGTCGGAAAGAAATCGAGCCCGTGCCCGCGCGCATACTCCTCGATCTCCACCTGCAAGGCGGCGAGTTCGGGCGTCAGGTTGCCGAGGGTGGCGGACATCGTGTGATCTCGGAATGCGGATTTGGGATTTCGGATTGCGGAATAGCCTCACCCCAGTCCGCAATCCGAAATCCCAAATCCACAATCCTCCTACCTTCCTTTTCCTAAAAACGTTCGAATCGATTCGTAAATTCCGTCGCGGTCGGCGATTTCGCTGGTGACCACCGCTTCGTGGTTGCCGAACTCTTTTTCGATGGCGTCCAGAAAATCTCCGCTGCCGTAGGGGCTTTCGACCTGGCCGTAGCAAAACAGGTTGACCGCCGGCAGGATGCGCTCGGCGAGCAGCTCGAACGCTCGGCGGTTGTCGTCGCCCCAGTTGTCGCCGTCGGAAAACTGGAAGCAGTAGATGTTCCACTGGTCGACGGGTAAGTCGCGGGCGATCAGCTCGGCGGCCTCCTTGTAGGCGCTGCTGATCCGCGTGCCGCCACTTTCGCGGGTGTGGTAGAAGGTGTGCTCGTCGACCTCTTTGGCCACGGCGTCGTGAATGATGTACCGGCGTTCCACCCCGTGATACTGCTTGGCCAGCCAGGCGTCGATCCAAAACGCCTCGGTGCGGACGATCTGCTTTTGCTCGTCGGTCATGGAACCCGAGACGTCCATCAAGTAGATCGCCACCGCGTTGACCTGCGGCAGCGGGACTTCGTTCCAGGAGCGGTACTGGTGGTCGGCCCGAATGGGGACGACGCGCGGGTCGTCGACCTCGTAGTTGCCGGTGCTGATCTGCCGCCGGAGGGCGCGGAGATAGGTCCGCCGGCGATGGCGGAGCGACTCGGGCCCCGTCTGGCGGATGCTGTTGTACTTGGACTTCTCGGCCTCGATGGTGGCCGAGCCCTTGGGCTGAATGCGGGGCAGTTCCAGTTCGTCGCCGAGCATTTCGGCGAGTTCCTCCAGCGAGACGTCGACCTCCAGCAGGTGACCGCTGCCGGGTTCGCTGCCGGCTCCCCCTTGGCCGCCGTCGCCGTCGCCCGGCTGCCCCACGGGATCGCCCACCTTGCCGTCGCCCTGCCCCACGCCGCCCGAGCCGTTTTTGCCGAACCGAAACTTCGGCACGTCGAGCTGCGGGACGGGAATGCTGACCAGATCGCGTCCCTTGCGGCCGATCATCTCGCCGTGCGTGATGTACTTGCGCAGATTCTCCTTGATGCGTCCGCGGACGATCTCTTTGAAGCGGCGGTTATCGCGTTGGATTTCCATGGGGGGTGGGTGTGGGTAGTCGGTAGGGGGTAGTCGGTAGGGGGTAGTCGGTGGTGGATAGGGAGTGCGATTGGAGAATTGGCGCCTGTTGATCAAATATTTGACGGATATTCTTCCCAGTGGATTTGCCGACCGTTGACCACGACAAAGAATTCCTCGCAGTCCACCAGCGTCAGAATTCGATTTCGTTGATCATATTCGTCTATGGTGAACGACGGTTCGCTGCCGTGGCATTTCATGGCAAACTCGATTGATTCACCCTTTTCCAGTTTGTAGAGACAGGCCCATGGATCTACTTGAACAAAGACTGCGGAATCACTCGAGTTACTAAACGCAATTCGAACCATCGCTTCCTTGCAGTGCGAACTCTGGGGTCTTGGCGTTCGCTTCATCAATCTTGCATTTTCCCTGCTACTGACTTCCTACGACCGACTACCCACAACCCCCTACCGACTACTTCTCCTTCGCATCCCCCCGCGCAAAAATGCTGGCCACGTAGTTCAACACGTCGGTGGCGCTCTCTTCGTCGTAGCCGTAGTCGCGGATGAGTCGGCCCTTGACCACGTCGATCTTTTGCTGCGTTTCGGCGTCGATCACGTTGGAGACCAGGCTGGTCAGCTTGATCGAATCCTTTTGATCCTCGAACAGCTTCAGCTCCAGCGCCTTGTTGAGCCGCTCGTTGGTGCGGTAGTCGAACTTCTTGCCGTCGATCGACAGCGCGCCGATGTAGTTCATGATCTCGCGGCGGAAGTCGTCTTTGCGGCTTTCGGGGATGTCGATCTTCTCTTCGATGGAGCGCATCAGCCGCTCGTCCGGCTCGTCGTACTGGCCCGTGTAGGGATTCTTGACCTTTTCCCGTTGGGTGTAGGCCTTGATGTTGTCGATGTAGTTGCCGCACAGGCGGGAGAGGGCGGCTTCGTCGGCGGCGATCGCCCGCTGCACTTCGTTCTTCACGATGTTGGTGTACTCCTCCTTCACCACCGCCAGCAGCTCGCGATACTCGCCCTTGGTCTCCTCGCTGTTGATAAGGCTGTGGTGCTTGAGCCCTGTTTCCAACTCGTTGAGCACCATAAAGGGATTGATGCTCTTGGCCTCGGGGTGGTTGACCAGGGCGTTGGAGATTTTGTCCTGCACGTAGCGGGGCGAGATGCCGATGAGCCCCTCGCTGTGGGACTCGTCGCGCAGCTCGGCGATGTTCTCGCGGGTGAACCCGGGGAGCGTCTTGCCGTTGTACAGCTTCATCTTCTGCAGCCGCGTGAGCCCGGCGTGCTTCGGCTCCTCCAACCGCGTGAGCACCGCCCACATGGCCGCCATTTCGATCGTGTGGGGCGCGATGTGCTTGTTGGGCACGGTGCGCTGGTTGTAGTCCTTCTCGTAAATCTGAATCTCGTCGGCCAGCGTCGTGACGTACGGGATATCGATCTTCACCGTGCGGTCGCGCAGCGCTTCCATGAACTCGTTGTTCTGCAGCCGTTTGTACTCCGGCTCGTTGGTGTGCCCCAGGATCACTTCGTCGATGTCGGTTTGGGCGAACTTCTTCGGCTTGATGCGGTGCTCCTGGCTGGCGCCCAGCAGGTCGTACAGGAACGCCACGTCCAGCTTGAGCACCTCGACGAACTCGATGATCCCGCGGTTGGCGATGTTGAATTCGCCGTCGAAGTTGAACGCCCGGGGGTCGCTTTCGCTGCCGTAGACCGCGATCTTGCGGTAGTTGATGTC
>JAGQOU010000239.1 GCA_020427145.1 Planctomycetales bacterium
GCGCGCCGCCGAAAGCCGCGTCGAAGCCATGCCTGTCCAGCGCCTGCCGCAGCGCCACGGTCTTCATCACATGCGTATAGGTGTTCGATCCGTGGTCGAACGGATTGATGCCGTGCGTCGCACCTTCCTCGTTGGTGTGGACGAGCAGGTCGAAGCCGAGCGTCGCCGCCATGCGGTCGCGGAACTCGATCATCTCGCGGAACTTCCACGTCGTGTCGACGTGCATCAGCGGGAACGGGGGCTTGCCGGGGTAGAACGCCTTTTCGGCCAGGCGGACCATGACCGAGCTATCCTTGCCGATCGAATAGAGCATGACCGGGTTGTCAAACTCGGCAGCGACCTCGCGAATGATGTGGATGCTCTCGGCCTCAAGCTGTTTGAGGTGAGTCAGGCGGTACGACGACATGGCGAGTCTCGGCAGAGGGGGCGGCAGGCGCCCGAACGGCGGGAGGTAAATTGGCAAAGGCGGGGGGGCGCCCTGGGCGGCAGGCGACGCGGCGGCGGCGGCTCCCGCGAAGGCAAATGTCCCGATTGTAGTGAGTAATCTCGCTAGTCTAGGCGTCCGGGGGAGGCTTCACAACTCGCCGCCGGTGCCGAATCTCCTGAGCCCCTTGGAGGATGGCTCGCTGAACGGGCGTGAAACGCTCCCCGGGGCTCGCTCGGTTGCGGGTGACGCGGGTTGGCGCAACCGTGACGGCGCCGGCGCCCAAAGTGCTGCGTCGGCCAAAATCCTTGAAAACTCCCGACTTACGGAGAACAATAGAGGAGTTGGCATCCCGTCGGGGGTCGGGCTGCTGCTAATCTTGATGAGAGTTTGACCCGGCCGACGTCGAGCGGCCGACAGCGCGTGCGCCGCCGAAACGACGGCGGACAGGCCCACAACTCGCAGACTCTCCACGGGACATTGAAGGCACGGCTCAGTTGATGCAACTTGAATCTCATTCTCGTACGTGCCGCCGGCCATTCGTCGCAGCGCCTCGGTGGCGGTGCGCCTTGGCGTGCCTGGCAGTGCTGGCAACGGTCGGGGCGTTGACGCGGGCGACGTCGCACGCCGCCGCCGCCCTCTCCGATTGGCAAGAGGACGTGGGCTACAACAAACTCGTTGCCGCTCTGGGCGACGCCACGCCCGACGGTACGGGCGGCTCGTTCTCGCAGGTCGAGGCGGCGGCGGTCCCGCAGGGGGAGTCGCTCAACTACAACCTGCATCCTTACATGCCCTATCCGGCGTTCACCAACGGGGAACTGCAGGTCGAGTGGTCGGCGGGCGAGATCACGTTTAACGACGTGCGAAATCTCCCCGATGCCATGGCAGATGGCGAACCCGTTTACTTGGGCCACGCCACGGGCACGGTCGGTTTTGTGATCTACGGCAACTCCAGCGGATTGGCGACCGGGCTGACAACTGTCAACAACTACGAAGCCAACGATTGGTTGACCAACATCCTGAAATACAACGGGACCCAAACCCCGGTGGCGCAAAACTACCGCGTGCAGAATCACAGTTGGGCCGGCACACTGGCGTCGTCCGGCGTGCCCAATCACGACGATCCCAAGAATATCACGGCGCTGCAGCGCTACGACTACATCATCGACACCGCCAACGGCGGCGAAGGCATGACGGCGTTGGTCGGAGTCAACAACAACACCAATCCGCTGCCGTACTTGATGTCGCAGGGCTACAACTCGATTGCCGTCGGTCGCTCGGACGGCGTGCACAGCTCGGGCCTGACTGGCACGGGCGACGCGAATCTGCCGAACTACTACTATGGCGAAGGACGCAGCAAACCGGATCTCGTCGCCCCCGGCACGTCGACGAGCATGGCCACGGGCATGGCCAGTTCGGCGGCCTTGATCCTGCACGAAACGCTGGCGGCCACGCCTGGGCGCAATGCCGAGACGGTCAAAAGCATCATGCTCGCCGGGGCGCAGAAGTACCAAGAGCACCTCGCCCCGCAAGATCGCACCTGGCCGCTGTGGCAGCCCCTGGGGTGGTCCAACGCGACGGGCGTGCTGCAAATGACGCAGCCGCTGGACGACACGTACGGCGCCGGCGAAGTGGACGTCTGGAACAACTACCTGATCGCGTCCGGCGGCCAGACGGCAGGCAGTTTCACCGAGCCGACGACCGTGGCGACGAACAACGGCTGGGACTATCGCGATCTCAAGAGCCAGCAGGCCGCGGGCCCGGTGTATTACACCTTGGACGTTCCTGAGGGGACCACGGTCCAGGAGCTTTCGATCGTGTTGTCGTGGCACGTCAAAGTGACCGACACGAACGCCGGCACGCCGTTCTCGCCGTCTCATTCGCTGCAGGATCTCAACCTCAAGCTCTACGACTCGACGAGCGGCTTTCTCGACACGCTTGTGGCCGAAAGCGTCAGCTCGGTCGACAACGTCGAACAACTGTTTTTCAGCAACATCGACAATCCGGCCGACGGGGCGTTTGCCGCGGCCAACAACCTTGACCCGGGAACTTATACGATCGAAGTGACCGGCGCGGCCGGATGGGATTACGGCTTGGCTTGGCGGATGTCGACTCTGTTCGACACGCCCTCGGCCGACTTCGACGACAACGGTTTGGTCGACGGGAGGGACTACTTGCTCTGGCAACGCGGCCAGGGAGCGCTGCAGGGCGCTGTTCACGGCGATGGAGATGCTGACGGCGACGGCGACGTCGACGAAGCTGACTTAGCGATTTTGCAAAGTACGTTCGGCACGTCGCCGGGCGTCGTTCCCGTGGCGGCGGCCGCGTTGTTGACGGCCGTTCCCGAGCCAGGGACGCTCATCCTCGCGGTGCTCTCGACGGGCGTCGGTTTGGCGATTTGCCGCCGGCGACGTACATTGAACTGACGACCGCTACGGCGACCTCCTCTGGCCGCGGGGTCGCCAGCGTGCCACTTGAATTGAGTTGCTTCAGGACGCCCCGGGTTATGTTCTTGCGCCAGATACGCCAGAGCCGACGCTGCCCGCTGGGTTTCACTTTGGTGGAGCTGCTGGTGGTCATCGCCATCATCGGCACATTGGCGTCGCTGTTGTTGCCGGCGTTGGGCTCGGCCCGCGAGGCGGCCCGCCGGATTGAGTGCGCCAATCATTCCAAGCAGCTTGGTCTGGCGATCATCAACTACGAGCAATCGATGAAGTCGTTGCCGGCCGCAGGCGCCTTCGCGCCGATTAGCAAGGCGGTTTCCTTTTCGTCGAGCCACTATCGGGTGAATCTGCAATCGGGGAACAATCACAGTTGGCTTGTCCGGCTGTTGCCTTACTTGGAACAGCCGGCGTTGTTCGACCAATTTGATTTGAAGCGTCACGTCTCGCGCAGCCCCGGCAATCCCCAGGCGGCCCAACCCGCGACGCTGCTTTGTCCCAGCGACGAAAGCCGCAATCAGTTCTACGAGTATCAGCCGCGGTTTAGTGGGGAAACCGTGGCATTCGGCAAGGCCAACTATGCCGTCTTCACCAGCCCGTTTCACGTCGACGACTACAACGCCCATGGCGCCGTCTGGCTTTATCCGCAGAAGATGAGCGCCGTGACCGACGGAGCTTCGGCGACGATGTTGTTGGCGGAAGTGCGGACGCGTCCCCACCCGCGGGACCAGCGCGGCGCGTGGGCCTTGCCGTGGGCCGGCGCGAGTTTGCTGGCGATGGACATGCATCCCAAGTGGTACCCGATGCATTCCACCGACGACCGCGAATCTCACGACACCTACGACTTCAACCCGATCAGCTTGGGCTATACGCAGCTCCCCAACGCCACGACGGCCGACGTCCTTTACGAATGCCCCGACGAGGCGGGCGAACAGATCGACCGCATGCCCTGCGTCGATTCCTACCTGGGCTACATCTCGGCGGCGCCGCGGTCGAGTCATCCAGGCGGCGTCAATATGGCGCTGCTGGACGGCAGCGTTCATTTCTTGCGAAACGACATTGACGAAATTGCAATGTCGTACTTAATCTCCATCGACGACGGCCACACTGCGTCTCTCGCCGATTGAACGCCGCGTTGAGTTCGGCCCCATTGCCTGCCTCCCGGGCCGCTTGCGATGTCACACACGTCTCCGGCTCGAAACCCGCTTGCGATGCTAGCATTTGCGGTCGTCGCGTGCGGGCTGGTGGCCGTCGTCGGCGGCGTGCTGTGGAAGTCGCTGGCGCCCGTCTCCCTGGTGTGGACCGACGAGCAGGCGGCCGAGTTGGCGGCCGCCGACGTCGCCCGCCATGCGGCTCAGAGCGGAACTCACGACCACGCCGGGCACGACCATGGCGCGTCGGGCTCCGTTGACCAAACTCCTGACCGGGCGGCCGCCGAAGAGCGGTTCAATCGCCTGAGCGGCGAATTGGACGCCGCCCGTCAGCTGCGCGATGATTTGGGTCTGCGGCTGATTCAGATCGGGTTCGCCCTGACCGCAGCGGGCGGTTTGGGGTATCTTGCCACGCAGCGCCACCCGTGAATCGTGCAAGGGGTCGCGCCACCCCTGCGGCGTGAACGCCGCAACGTTCCACGGCGTACTGTCCTGCAGCCGCTCGGCCGAGGGGATCAAACGCGCCGCGTCCATCCCGCCGCTCGCCGTCTCAGCGAAACCGTTGTCTTTGGAGCTCCCCGTCATGAATCGACCTATTGCATTAATCGCCTGTTGTTTGCTCGCCGCCTCAGCCGCTTGGGTGGTCGCCCAAGAGAGTTTGCCCGCAGGAGGAGGAGGCCCCGAACCGCCCGCCACGACGCCGGCCCATCACAGCTATGCGATTGGCTACGACCTGGGAGCCAGCTTTCGCGCCGACCAGATCCCGCTGGACATCGACAGCCTGCTCGCCGGGTTGCGCGACGGCTCGGGCGGCGCCGAGCCGAAGTACTCGCAGGAGTTGCTCGCCGCGGCGATGCAGCGGTTGGGCGAACAGCGACTTGCCGTCTTGCGTCAGCGCAATTTGGCTTTTCTCCAGAAAAACCAGCAGCAACCTGGAGTGCAAACAACTCGCACCGGGCTGCAGTACCAAGTCCTGAAGCAGGGTACGGGCGCCACGCCCACTGCGGGCGACGTCGTTCGCACCCACTACACGGGCACGCTCATCGACGGCTCGGTGTTCGACAGCACCGAGGGCGGGCCGCCGGCTGAGTTCCCCGTGAATCGCGTCATTGCCGGCTGGACCGAAGCGCTGCTGAAAATGAAGGTGGGCGATCGGTGGCGATTGTTCGTGCCGGCCAATCTGGCGTACGGCGAGGAGGGCTACGGCGACGCGATCCCACCGCATTCCACGCTAATCTTTGAACTGGAATTGGTCGGCATCGGGAGCCAGCCGGCGACTCGATAAACGGCGCCTTGCAAGTGGCAGTCACGGCGGCCGCGAATCTCTCAGGAGAGTTTCGCGGCCGTTTTCGTTTTTTGCGAAGAATTCCGGTGAATTCACACCGGCAATGCACAGACCTTGATAGCTCGCCGGCACCTTTAGCCTAATCCGCAAATTCTACCTGTTCGTCCACTTTTTAAGGTGGGGCGATGTGGCTATCCTCATGAAAGTGCGGCGGGCCTGAGTTTGGCCGCCGCGATTCCAGAGACACGGGCGAAGGCACGCCCGCAGTTCGCCGCAGGGAACTCGATAAGCGATGCGGTTTTCCCCAATTCAGCGGGGAAATAGTGCTTGCGAGACGTTAATGACGAACTAGAATTCGTGAACTGCCTAAATACCGCAGACTGACTCTGCGGTGTCTTTGGTAATCAATCCCTCAGATTGACATTTTTCTCTTTTTCCCCAGCCTTGATGGAGGGCGCGCGATGTTACGACGTTTTGTATGCCTGACAGCCGCTTTGACGGTCATGTCAGCAGGAATTGTGGATCAGGCCGACGCCGGCTTGTTCCGCAAGAAGGACAAATGCTGCCAGAGCACTTGTTGTGCTCCGGCGTGTGAGACGAGCTGCGAGAGCGATTGTGGCTGCGATGCGGCCCCCGCTTGCAGCGAATGTGCAGCGGCTGTCGCCACGGGTTGCAGCGCTTGCGGCGCCGCGGCCAGCGGTTGCGGTTGCGGCACTGCCGCCGGTTGCGGCGGCGCTGCGGTCGCCGATTGCGGTTGCGGCCAGACGGTGGTCACCAAGACCGTCATGGTCCCGACCTACGTCACCGAGATGCGCACCGTGACGGCCACCGAGTACCAGAAGCAAGAGAAGACTCGGACCTACACCGTCTACACTCGCGTCCCCAAGACCGAGACCAAGACCGAGACCTATACGGTGATGGTCCCGTCGCAGCAGACCAAGACGGTCACGTACAACGTGTGCAAGCCGGTCGTCGAAACGAAGACCCGGACCTACACCGTCAACGTGCCCTACACCGAGCAGGTCGAGCAGCCCTACACGGTGATGGTCCCCAGCTACGAGGACAAGGTCGTCACCAGCACGGTGATGAAGCAGGTCACCGAGGCTGTGGAGAAGAAGTACACGGTCATGGAGCCCAGCTACAGCACCAAGACGGTCGACTACACCGTCAACGTGCCG
>JAGQOU010000240.1 GCA_020427145.1 Planctomycetales bacterium
GTGATCGGTGATCGGTGATCGGTGACTGGTAACTGGTAACTGGTAGCTGGTAGTAAACGCAAAGATGGGGCGGCCCGGGCGGGTCGCCAGAGGGCGCGGGGCGTTGGGGGCAACGCACTCGCGCGAGAGAGGCAGGTGACGCCATGTTCTCGTTCTTGAACAAGACGAAGATGACTATGCGCAATTCGAATTGCCCGCTGCGAAACGACGCCGTGCGAAATGGCGACGGGCGGAGTGCGCCGCAGCGGTGCGCCCAGCGCGTGCCGCGCTGCAAGCGTGCGCGGTACTCGGGTCGCTCGGCCATTCGGCTCGCCCCGGCCGCCGCGGCTTCGCAACGCCGCGGCGTGCTGCTGCTGGTGGTGCTCAGCATGTTGGTGCTGTTCTTGCTGCTGGGCACGGCGTTCGTGGTGGCTACCAAGCACGATCAGCAGGCGCTCAAGTCACTGGCCGTCGCCTCGCGCAAGGAGGCCGCGGCCGACTCCGAAGGCGACCTGCTGGACGAAGTGCTGATGCAACTCGTCCGCGACACGAAGAACACCAGCAGCGTGCTGCGCAGCCACTCGCTGCTGGGGGATTTTTACGGCAACGACGGTGTTTTTGCGAAGATTGCCACCGGCACGTGCCGGTGGGCGAGCGTGGACGGCTTCGGCGGCACAGGCGGCGGCAGCTATGTGCGCGGCGTGACCGAAGGGCAGATGATCGAGTTTAAGGTCGACGTGTCCGCCCCGGCGAATCTGACCAACATGTTCGGCTATCCCGTTGCGTTGGCCACGGTCGACAACGCCTATGCGGGGCAAGTCCTGACGTTCCTGTCCGGCCGCGCCCGGGGGGTGAGCACGCGGATCGTGTCGTACGTGCCGCCGACGACGGATGGGGCGGGCAACCCGATTCCCGCCATTTTCCGGGCGATGGCGTTCACGCTGCCGGACGGCTCGTCGCTGGCGACGCTGCCGGCGCCTCCTTGGACCACGGGTTTTGACGGCGCCAAGATCCTCATCAACGGCCGCCCGTTCAACGGCACGGGCGTGGGTTACGATCCGACGATCACAACCACGACGATGCCGACGGCGCGGCTGAGTGCGACAGAGTCTGTTGCCGGCACGCCCTATCAATTGGCGTTGATGCCGAATGCGGCGTTTTTCAACCCGCTGAACTCGCCCACCCCTGTCTCAGATTCGATGGGCAATCCGATCGCTTATTTCCTGCCCTCGTCGACGCTCCCCACGGATATGACCGGCCTGGGCGGCGGGGACGAATCGTACGATGCGCCTGATTTCCAGAACATGATGCTGGCGGCGATCGACTTGCCGGGCGGGAACAATACCGCGTTGAAAGAGATGGCGACCAATGCGACTTCGCTCGACAACATGGTCTTGCCGTCGCTGCATCGGCCAGCGCTGCTTAACTATTGGAGGAACAAGCTGTCGTCAGCGACGCCTCCGCTGGAGAGCAATGCCGCTGTGTTGCGCAAGGTGCTTTTGCGGCCCAACTGGCTTGACCATCCCAACTTCACCGGCAGCAATCCAGAATATGATGCGGCTCTCAACGGCGGCGTCGCGACAACGCTCTTGGACCGCATGATCTACGGCCCCTGGGACGTGGACAACGACAACGACGGCGTACGCGACAGCGTGTGGGTCGACTTCGGCGGCCCGGTGCTGCAGGGTCTCGACGGCAAGCGGTACAAGCCGATGGCTGCGATCCTGTGCCTGGACATGGACGGCCGAGCGAACGTGAACGCGGCGGGGTCGGTGGATTTGGCGAAAGTCGTCCCGCCGCCCAATTCCAACCCGACTTTGGCCGGCACGATGAACGCCTCGCAAACGCCGCGCGGCCTGGGTATGGGCCCGGCGGACTACAGTCTTCAGCCGGTTGTCGGCAATGACTTTGCTCGCCTGCTGGCAGGCGACAACGGCCAACCTGGTCGGTATGGCTACGACAATACCACGACGGCCAGCAATCGGCGGGCGGGCGTGGCCGGATACACCGACGCCTTGGCGCAAGTGGCCCTGTATGGCTGGCCGGGGAATCCGCGGACGACAGGCGGCGTCCTCGCCGGCGCATTTGCGGCACTTCCCGACTTAGCTGCGAAATATGGTTTGGGACTCAATCAGTATGGCCAACCGATGTGGCAATCGGCCGCCGAGTGGGCCAGCGGCAATACCACGCTGCAGGCGATGCTCGCCGATTCGCCGTACGAGATTGACCTGTCGGACAAGGCGCCGCGCGGAGTCAGTCTGACGGGCGCCGACTCGCCGTTCTCGATGGCCGAGTTGGAACGCGCGCTTCGTCTGTTTGATCGCGACGCGGCGACCCTGCCCGGGCGGCTGACCGACCTCGCCGGAATTGATGGCGGGAGCGGCGATCGCAGCGATCGACTGCGAATTACCACCGATAGCGTTGACGCGCCGGTGCCAACGGTGGCGCTGACTCCAACGCTGCGCAAGATGATGGCGACCAACCCGCCCCAGCCGCGGGCGCCGCAGTCGGTGGCGGATTTGTTTGAAATTCGGATTCGCAAGGCGCTCGGGGCGCCGCTCTGGCCGATTGTGCTCGACGATATGAATGACAGCGGTGGGGCGCTGCGCCGACAGATTCGCAACATCCTGCGGCGGATTGTCGCGCCTGAGTTGTTGGCCGGACGGAAGCTCAACATCAACCGCCCGTTGGGCAATGGCGTCGACGACGACCAGCCGGGCAATCCGGGCTACGGCATCGTTGATGAGCCCTTCGAGTCGAACGCCTATGTCTGGCAGAACCTGCAAAAGAACTACAGCCTGAGCCCCTCTTCGACCGCCGACGCCCAGGCGGCCGACGGGGCGACGCGCAACTCGATGCAGCAGTTCGAGAACGTGCCGTTCGCGGGGGCGATCGACTACGATCCCGATCCGACCAAGGACGTCACCCGCCCGGGCGACCCGCGGCAGTTGCTCGCCCGGCATCTGTATGTGATGGCGCTGCAATCGGCGGCGCCGGAGAACTACAACCCAACGCCGGGCAGCCGCGACGCCGACCTCGCGCGGCGGCTCGCGCAGTGGGCGGTGAACGTGGTCGACTTCCGCGATCCCGACAACATCATGACGCCGTTTGAGTATGACTTGAATCCGTTCGACGGATGGCAGGTCAACGGGTACTTCGACGAAGTCGGTCCAGACATGCGTCGGGGCACGGGCGACGAGCTGCCGGTTGGTGATCCGAAGAGTGACGACAAACAGACATACCGCGGCCTCGTTTGGGGCGCCGAGCGCCCCGAGTTGTTGATGACCGAGACGATCGCCTGGCACGACTATCGCACGCAGGCGGGCGGCGGAACTCAAACGGACGCCCGCGGCCTAAGCTATGACGAAAATGAACCTGATCAGGAAACAAGCGAAAAACGCGAGCGCCAAGATTGGGACGGTTCGCTCGATCAGGTTGTGCGACCGCGGGGGGCCTTGTTCATTGAACTGTTTAATCCGTGGCCTGCCGAGGTGGGCGCCAACGCCGACACCCACTATGTGCAAACTGGCAACGGGGGCATGCCGGTCGATTTTGGCGTTGATTTGACCAAGCAGGCGATTGGCGGGGCCCCAGTTTGGCGGGTGATGATTCACCAGGACGATGCCTTCCAGAACAACGCGCTGCTGGACCCCGATCATCCCAACGCGTCGAATCGTCCGCAACGGAAGGCCGACCGATCTGTTTACTTTATCAACCAGGACCCCGGGGCGTTTGTCGCCGGCTGGGACAATTCGGCCGACGGAGTGGCGTTTTTCCATGATAGCGCGGCGGGGCTTGTGGGCACCGTGCGGCCGGGTCGATACGCGGTGATCGGTTCGGGGTACAAGAAAGGGAACGGCGTTTACGAGGCCAATCTTGGGACAGATTCCAACGATCGGAAAGGTCCCGTCAAGAGAATCGTGATGCGTACGTCGCCGGGAAGCACCGTGCCGATCGAGTTCGTCGACGAAACGGGAACGACGCCGCGGAACCCAGGCAAGGGCGGTCAGTATCCCGCCTTCCCGATTGCCGCTCCGCCCGACGTCTTCGGTCAGCTTCCAGGAGATCGTTTGCAACGTCAGTCGCTGACCGACGTGATTGTGATTGACCAAGCGCTTGACTCCACCGGCAATCCGACAACCCGGCGATTGACGGTCTCGGAGCCGGCGGTGGGGTATCCGGCAAAGTATGGCAACGCGCTGTGGGTCGAGACGGCCGCGAACGAAGCAGAGGGCCACTACGAGAAGGGCGACCAAGCTGGCGTGCCCGCGGCGATTGACGTGCCGCTCGACTATGCCGAAGTCCGTCAAACACGCGATAAGGAAACGCGCCTGGGCGGCATTGCGTCGGGCGGTCCCGTGATCGGCCCGATCGAAAACTACAGCGGCGCTTATTTGCAGCGGCTTGCCAATCCGATGTTGCCGTTCGACCGCGATGCCAATCCGTACTTGACGATCGACTCGACGGCCGTGAATCTGACGGCGTTCAACGGTCGCGAGGCGACCGATCCTAACACGTTGTCGGCGATGCGCAGTATTCGCGATTTCGCGAGTATCGAACGTGGCGTGCTCGGTAGTTCCAATGCGGTGGAGACAAGTTTGTGGCGCATGGCCCCGTTGGGCACGCGGCAAGGGACCGTGCCGCGTTCGCAGGGATCGAATCTGTTGCGAGCTAATCCCGACATCACGTTGGGGTTTGTGAACAAAGCGCACATGGACCCTACCGCGCAGAACGATACGACTGCCCGGCAGACTCCCAAACTGCCTTACGAATGGTTCTCTTGGAACAACCGTCCCTTCATTAGCGGCAATGAAATGCTGATCGTGCCGGCGCTGCGGTCGTCGCAGTTGCTCCGGCAGTTTTCCACGGCGAAAGACGCCGGCGCCTCGTTGTACGAAGAAACGACCGAAACTGAGCGGCTCAAGACGTCGCGTCAGCAGGCCGCCGCCAATGCGCCGGGCAACGGCCCGACGTTGGCGTTTGGGCAGTTGGAGAATTTCTTCCACGACGACGCAACAGCGTCGGCTGACAAGCCGGCGGGGCTGTACACGATGCTCCAGTGGATTGACGTGCCGTCGCTGTTCACCGGAACGCAGGAGTGGCTCAATCCGCAGTATTTCAACGCAAAGCAGGCCGGGGTCAACGGGCTGGCGACGGCCGACGCCCGTGCCGGGTTGCAAGCGCCGTACAACACGGTTTCGACGATGCGCGAACCGGGGAAGGTCAACCTCAATACGATTGGCACGGAAGACGTTTACAACGGCCTGTTCCACGGACAGCCAACGCCTGGCGCCACCAGTACGATTCACCCTGGACCGTTCTGGAATGATTTCATCGCCAGTCGTCGAGGATATGGCAATCCGGCGCCTCAGCCATTTGTTTTGGACGCGAACATGCCGACCTTCTTCGCCAATCCGTTCCGCGGTGCGGGCTCGGGCGAACTGGTTCCGCTTCCGGGGATGCTGCGAATGGACGTCGATTGCACACTGTTGCGGAGTAAGGGCGGCACGGCGGGAGCGACGCCAAAAGCAACGGGCGATCCGCTGTTCGCAGCCACTGCTGATGGGAGCATGGATACGGCGGCAATGCCGCGCGACGCCTTACGCAGTCCCTTCTTCCGTTACGAACCGTTGGTGCGGCTCGACAACATGACGACCACGCGCAGCAATGTGTATGCAGTTTGGATCACGATTGGGTTTTTTGAGGTCGAGGAGTTTGAGTCGACTCCCGGAAACGGGACTGTCGATTTCGCGATCTTATCTCGATTTGGCACGAATGCAGGAACATTAGCGGATGCGAACCAAGATCCGTTGTTCCGCCGCGTTTACCCCGATGGCGTCAAGCTCGGTAAAGAGGTCGGTCTCGACACGGGCGAGGTGCGACGGTTGCGCGGGTTTTACATGATCGACCGAACGCTGCCCGCGGCGTACGAGCCGGGGGCGGATCATAATGTGGACAATGTGGTTCGCCTGCGGCGGCGGATTGAGTGAGGGGAAAGCTGTTGGCTATGAGCTGTAAGCCGTAGGCCGTAGGCTGAAAATGCCTTGAGCTGGTGGCTGTTGGCGCGGCGTCCCTTGATCAGCGCAGTGCTTGGTGCAGGGTTCACTAGGGGCTTCTGGTGGTCGTCCCCAGGCGCCCCGGCGGCTTCCTAGGACGCTGGCTGGCCGGTATGACCGGCGTAACCGCACCATCGCGGGCGGCTAGGCCGAAAAAGTTTGACAGGTTTGTTGCTAGCTGGGAAAGATAGAAGAGACACGGAAAACTGCGGGGTTGGTGCGCATTGGGCGCGGGGCGGCCCCCTCTTCGAGAAAAGGCTTCCATGATGCGTATTTCGTTTGCCCGCCGGGCTCGTTCGGCTGCTCTTACACCCCTGATTCTATTGATCGCGTTGGTTCCATCGGCGCTGGCCGACGTCGTGGGCGAAGGCGACGTATCGCCGCAGGGGCCGGTCGACCTGCCGATTGACGGCGGCACGGCCACTGGCGGCACGGTTCCTGGCGACGTGATCGTCGGCGGCACCGCGGCCACGCCCGCGCAGGCGGTTGATCCCAGCCTGTTCGGTCGACTGACGATCGACATTCCCGCATTCACTGATCCGTTGGTTTGCGAGAACGGCATCATCGCCGGCAATACGCCCGACTCGATCGGCGTAGCGACAGTCGCTGGTTTCCTCTCGCAGTGGACTGTCAACGTATCGATGCAGGTGGGTCAATTCGGCTTTGGCACGCTCGACATTATCGATGGCGCCATTGTCGACACGTCTGGCGTGGGGACGGTGAATCTGACTGACGACGCCCAGGTTGGCGTCGAAGCCGAGTCCCAAGGATTCGTTAACATCTCGGGCCTCGGGTCGCGCTGGTCTCACGATGATTTGCTCGTGGGGCTGGCGGGGTTTGGCGTGGTGACGGTGGAGAACGGCGGGCGACTGGTGACCACCGGCAACGCTTTGCTCGGCGAGACCTATAACCTCACCGGCTCCAACAATGAAATTGGCAACGGCCGGGTCAGCGTCAGCGGCATCGGTTCGCGGTGGGTTGTGGGATCGGACGCGCCCGGCAGCAGCGACGAATTGATCGTCGGCGAAGCAGGCATCGGCGAAATTGAGGCGCTCGACGAAGGCGTGATTCGCGTCATCGACAGTGTCACGCTTGCCAACTCATCGACTGCCTACGGCAAAGCGCGTGTCAACGGCCGCGGGTCGCTGATTTGGACTTTTGAGACGCTGTTCGTCGCCGGGGCGACCGGCTCGCGGGCCGATCTGTATGTGGAGGACGAGGGCATCGCCCGGGCCGACACGAGGTTGACCGTCGGCACGCGGGGGTTCGTGAATCTGGCGGGCGGCACCGTGTTGACGCCGGCCATCACCAACAACGGCGTGATCCGCGGCGACGGGGTGCTCGACACGGGGGACACGGGCCAGGTGATCAACAACGGCGACCTGCGCGTCGCGGCCAGTATCGCCAACATCCGCGAGCGGATGCTGGTGACCGGGCCGGTTGACAATACCCAGGGCGTGATTGAAGCGATCGGCGGCGAGATTGAGTTCCTGGGCTCGGTGACCGGCGGCGACATTGTCAACGAGGACGGCATTATTCGATTCGATGGCGGGTTTGCGTTGGCTGCGACGTCGCTGGTTAGTATGACTCTGTCGTCTGATCCGGGCGGCATCTTCGCGCCGGGGGGCGCTTCGCTCAGCGGCGATCTGAATGTGGCGTTTGTTGCTGATTACGTCCCGCAGACTTCAGAGAGTTTCACGCTCATTTCCGGTGGGCCGGTAACCGGCACGTTTACCACCGAGAACGTGCCGACCAATTGGGAGGTCGTGTACCTGCCTGACAGCGTGATCTTGCAGAACGTGGTCGCCCCGCCGGTGTTCGCTGGTTCCGACTTTGACCTGGACGGCGACGTGGACGGCGTCGACCTGGCCGCGTGGCAAAGCGGCTTCGGCACGTCGCCGGGTGCGCTCAAGAGCGACGGCGACGCGAACGGCGACGGCGCCGTCAACGGCCGCGACTTCCTGTCGTGGCAGCGCGAATATGGCTTCACCTCGTCGCCAACGGCCGCCACCGTGGCCGCCGTGCCGGAGCCGGGCGCTGCGGCGCTGGCGATTCTAGCCCTGGGCGGACTGGCGATGCGGCGTCGCGGGGCGTAAGATCGCCGGTGGGGGCGACAGCGCGAATGCAGCGCTGGCCAGGCGCCGCGGTGATCGTGCAGGGCGCCGATTTGGCGTCGCCCATTGATTCGTCGCCCGATCCGCTTGTGGCATCCGTAGCATGGCCGAGTCTCCCCGCCGCCGCCGTTCTTCCTGGGCCGATTGGGCGCCGTTTGGCGCCATCGCGCTGGTGCTGGGAATCATCATGCTTTCCAGCCGCGCGCTGGAAGGGCCGCCGGTCGCGGCGGGAACGCCGCTGCCCAAAATCGACGCCGAGGGTTGGCTCAACTTGCCCAGCGGCGTCGACGAATTCGACCCCGCGGGCCGCGTGTTGGTGGTCGACTGCTGGGCCACGTGGTGCGGCCCGTGTCGCCAGGCGCTCCCTTCGCTCGCGCGTCTGGCCGCCAAGTATCGGCCGTTGGGGGTCGAGTTTGTCGGCCTGACCCGCGAGACGGGTCGCGACGTGGAGATGATCGAAGGGACGATTCGCAACGTTGACGGCTTCACTTGGCCGGTCGGCTACGGCGTGGAAGGCTTCTTTCGCACGCTCAACATCCAGATGATCCCGACGGTCATCGTCTTCGATTCCGACGGGCGCGCCACGTACTCGCGCAGCGGCGGCGGAGGCGAAGGCGCGCTGGAGGCGGCGCTCGACGCGGCGCTGGCGCGGTAGACCGGGCGACTGTGCGCTGGCCGCCGGGAGCTGGCGATCGCAACGCCCTACTGCATTCCCCGGATGTACTTCACGCCTGGCTTGCCGCCGCCGGGGGTGGGCAGGCCGGTGAGGTAGTCCGACGCGTAGCGGAGTCGTTCGCCGCGGCGTTCGGGAACGCGAAAGTTGTCGCCCTTTTGCAGGATGACCCGCGCGATCCGCATTTCGCCGAACGCGGGCGTGCCGGCCGTCTCGACCGGGAACCAATAACCGTTCCCCTGGGCGTCGGTCAGGTAGAACTCGGCGTATTGGTGCTCATGGACCCACACCAGCCGGGCCGGGATCTTGGCCGTGCGGCACATGGCGACGAACAGGGCGCCAATCGCCTGGCAATCGCCGACGCCGTCTTGCAGGACCTGCACCGACGATTTATCGACGCCTTCTTCGTACTCGACGTGGTCGATGGCGTAGTCATACAAGGCCTCGACGCGCTGCCAGGCAGTCGGCTCGGCCGTGGCGACGGCTTGCTCTGCGGACGGTGATTCGTCGGTTGCATCTGGAGCGGCGGCAGACTCTTCGGACGATGGCGTTTCGGCTGCCGCGACGGTTGTCGCCGGAGTTTTTGCCGCCCCGCCTTCGTTGGCCGGGGTGGCGTCGTCCTCGGCGTCGACGGACTCCTTGGCGTCGGTCGGTTCATCCGCCTCATCAGGCGACTCGTCCGACTCGGTTTCTTCCAGAGCGGCGAGCGCCTCGGCCACGGCCTTCTTGATCTTGCGGTGACCGACGTCGATGAACGGGCTGGGGCCCAGGTATTGCTTGGCCTCTCGATCGCGGCGATTGGGTTCGATCAGTAACGACGGGTCTTCGGGCGGCAGGATCGTGTGCGTGACCACTTCGTAGGTGATTACCGCGCGAGCCTCCGCGCCGCTGGGCAGGTTGGGAATGAAGATCAACATCTGCCGCGCGCCGTCGCCCGGCAGCAACCGATAGTCGAAGCCGGTGACCGTCGGCGAGACGTCCTCCTCCACGGTCTGCACGGTCTGCTCGGGGCATTCCAACGGCGCTGCGACCATCGCCTTGATATTTCGTACGGCGCCGTTCTTGGCGGTGATCACGGCGCCGGTGCGGTATCGGGTGATCGTGCCGGGGCCCAAACGCGGGGCCGCGGGCGAGTCGACGGCGCTTGGTGCAATTTGGGCGGCCGCGCTGCCGGCCAGCAGCGTCAGCGTCAGGAAGATCGGAAGAGTCTGAGTGATGATTCGAGGCATCAGTTTCCCGCGGCTAGAATTGGCGGACGCGTTGCCGTGCGGAGTCGTGGGATGGGCGAAGCAGCCCCCCTGCTGCGCGACGGGGCGTTCGAAAGTCCCTGGGGGCTTCCGCTGGTCGTTATCAGCGGTCCCAATCGCGCCAGTCCGCAAACTGCTCCTATTATAGCTCGCCGCGTTGGTCGTGCGTGAACTCGATTTGCGGGTGGTGGCGTTGGTCGGCAACTCGCCCGTCCGCGGGGGGGGGGAATGCCTGAAGCCGAGCGTTGCTGCGAAAACCGCCCTGAATTGCCGACGACATGGCCGCGCGACACCGCCGTGATGAGAATCTCAGGCGGCGGCAATCACTTTGCTACCCAGCGACTCGGGCGTTCGTCAACTCGGCGGGGCGCCGCGAAACATGAAGTAAACCGCTCCGCACAAGCAGAGGGCGGCCCACAGAAAATCGAGTCGCAGCGGCTGTTTCATATAGAGCAGCGCAAACGGAACGAACACCGACAGCGTGATCGCTTCCTGCAGTATCTTGAGTTGTGCCAACGACAACGCCGAGTAGCCGACGCGGTTGGCAGGCACCTGGATTGCATACTCAAAGAACGCGATCAACCAACTCAGCAGCGCTGCCAAGAACCACGGCTTGCCGCGCAAATCGCGGAGATGGGCGTACCACGCGAAGGTCATAAAGACGTTCGAGGCAATAAGCATCAATGTCGTCAACAATACGACGCGCATAAAGTGATCTCAGGGGCGGCGCGAGAAAATGACGGAATCGCGGCGCGAGTATATCGCGTGTCGGGGGCGTTGCCAGTGCCGCACGGCTAGAGTGTTTTCAGAATCTCCAGCCACCGCTTCCAGGCGTCGGTCCGCGCCTGTTTGTTCTCTGCCGAGCCGTTGGGGTCTTCGCCGGCCCGCATGAAACCGTGGCCGGCCCCGGCGTAAATGACCAGTTCGTACTTCTTGTCCGCAGCGGCCATCAACTTCTTCGATTGGTCGATCGTCGAGTTCACGCGATTGTCCATCTCGCCGTAGAAGCCGAACACGGGGCAGGCGATCTTCGCAACGGCTGCGGGATCCGTGGGCCCCGAGCCGTAGAAGACGCAGGCCGCCGTGAGCTTGGGGTTGTGTGTGGCGTAGCGAAACGACTGCGTGCCGCCCCAGCAGAATCCGGCCACGGAAATCGTGCCGTCGCACGACGGCAGGTCGGCGACGTATTTGGCCGCGGCGTCGAGATCGGCGTCGACTTGCTTGTCGGTCAAACGGCGAATCGCGCCGCGCACGGCGTCGCCGCTTCCTAGGGACGCGGTGCCGCCGCCGTCGGGGCCTGCTCCGCTGAGCAGATCGGGTGCGATTGCAATGTAGCCGGCCTCGGCCAACTGGTCGGTCACGCCGCGGACCCAGTCGGTCAGCCCGAAGATCTCGTGAATCACCAACACCGCCGGCGCCTTGTCCGCCACCTCGGGATACGCGACGAAACAGGCCACCGTGCGGTCGCCGTGCTGCACGTCGACCCATTCCAGATGCCGAGGCGTCGTTTCCAGCCTCGCGGCGGCCCAGTCCTGGGCCCGGCAGGGGGGGACGGCGCACAGCAGCCCCGCCGCGATAACGGAAAAGACGGCAACCCGAGACGTGGCGAGGGGCATGGCAAAACTCCCCGTAAATGGAGGATGAATGAGAAGCGGCGCCCCGCGGCGCCAGCGGCTCGGTCACTATATCGCGGTCGGGGCCCCCGCCGCGGCAAAACCGCCCGGTCCGCTCACCCGGGCGTGGCGTTTCTCACAAATGCGGCCAACCTCGGCTTGGCCCCCGTCGATCGGTAAGCGATAATCGTTAATAGGTTAACGATTTGGCGGTTCACCCCGGTTGTGGGCCGGAACGCCCGCGCGGGACGAGGCTCGCGAGCTGTCGCCGTCGACAATCGCCCCACAGAGCAACTTGCTGGTTCGGCGGGATGAACGGTGACCCGCTTGCGCGAATCTTTGGGTTGCGCCAGCGGCCAGCCATCAACGAGAAGAGCTGTGGCGGGCGATGTGGTGGCATCGACCGTCTGTTTTTGGAACACCCTTCGTGCTTTTCTACGATTTTGAGAATAGCGTCGGATTCTGGCTGGTGGGCGCCCATCAGGCGTACATGCGGGCGTTTAACGAGCGCCTGGCCCCGCAGGGCGTGACGTTTCGCCAGGCGCAGGTGCTCGGGTGGCTTGCCGTCGAAGGTCCGCAATCCCAGGCCGACCTTGCGTGTCGCATGCTGATTGAACCTCCCAGCCTTGTGGGGGTCCTGGATCGCATGGAACGCGACGGCTGGATCGAGCGCCGTGCGTGTCCCCAGGACCGTCGGAAGAAGCTGGTGGCCGCGCTGCCGGCCGCGGGGCGGGTTTTCAAACGCATCACTCAAGTGGGCCGCGAGATGCGCGCCAAGGCAACCGCCGGCTTGACCGATCGGGAGGTGGAAACGCTGCGAACTCTGCTAGCCCGAGTGCAGCAGAACGTCCAAGCCAGCGAAGTCGATTGCGAGACGGTTGGCAAGTAGCGACCGTGATCCCGATCTCTCAGAAAAAACAACAGTGAATTCAACACAGGTTGACGCGATGCTTCGAGACCGCACGCCGAGTTTCCTGAACCGGTCGCCGGCGACCCTAGTCGTGCTGGGGCTGCTCTTGGCGGCGACGGCTGCCGTGGCGCAGGGCCCGCCCGACGCGATGCCGCCCGCGCGAATTGTCGCGTTCGAACTCATTCAGCAGGAAGTGACCGCCGGGCAAACGTTTGTCGGCACCGTGATGCCGGTCAAGCGGGCCACCATCGGCAGCGCCGTCGGCGGCCGCGTGATCGAGTTTCCGCACAAAGCCGGCGAGCGCGTCAGTCAGGGTGACATGCTCGCGCAACTGCTGACGTCCACGATCTCGCTCGAAGCGACCGCGGCGGAGCAGGAACTGGCGCTACGCCAGGCCCAGCTCGCCGAGCTGGTCAACGGCACGCGTCCTGAGGAAATCGAACAGCGTCGGGCCGAACGCGACGGCGCCGCGGCGCGGGAGCGGTTCTTGCGGACGCGGCGGGTTCGCATGGAGTCGGCCCGCAGCGCGTCGCCTGGCACTGTGACCGAAGACCAGCTGCAGGAGGCGCAGGCCGCCGAGATTGAAGCCAACGAGGCCGTTCTCGCGGCGACGGCCGCATTTGAATTGGCCAAACTGGGGCCGCGCGACGAACAGATCGCGCAGGCCCAAGCCCAGGTCGCGATGCAGGAGGCCGTGGTTCAGCGGCTGCACGACCAAATCACCAAGCACACGATCATCTCGCGGTTTGATGGCTACGTGGTCGCCGAATTCACCGAGATTGGCGCCTGGGTCAACTCGGGCGACCCGGTCGCCGAGGTTGCGGCGATCGACGACGTGGACGTCGAGGTGCAGGTGGTCGAGCAGGCCGTGCCCTTTGTCCACTTGGGCGAGGAGGTTCGCATCGAGATCCCGGCCTTGGCCGACCGCATTTTCTCCGGCAAGGTGGTGCACGTGGTGCCGCAGGCCGATCTTCGCGCGCGGACGTTTCCCGTGAAGATCCGCGTGGCCAACGAGATCACCGAGGACGGACCGGTGCTCAAGGCAGGCATGTACGCCCGGGCGGCGCTACCGGTGGGGGCCAAGCAGATGGCGATCTTGGCGCCCAAGGACGCCGTGGTGTTGGGCAAGGGCACGCCGATGGTCTACGTCGTGCAGCAACCCGATGGGGCCAAGAGCGGCAAGCCGGCAGCTGGACCGCCGTCGGGGGCCGCCCCAGGCGCTGCTCCTTCCGAGGCGCCCACGGCCACCCCCGTCCCCGTGCAACTGGGCGTCGCCCGTGGCGAGTTAATTCAACTGATCGGCCCCTTGCAGCCTGGTCAACTGGTCGTGGTCGAAGGCAACGAGCGGCTGCGACCAGGCCAATCGGTCGACGTGACGCGCGTCGTCAAAGCGTCGCAGGACTAGCATTCACTGCGCTCGTTGCGGACTGAGACGCCGCCGCAATTTGCACCCCCGATCTGCCGCACCGCCCGCCTCCTACGCTCCGATCCCGCCATGAACCCTATTGCCGCCGTTGTTCGCAATCCTGTGAAGGTCGCCGTAGGCGTCCTGCTGGTGACGCTGTTTGGATTCGTCGCCCTGCAACGGATGCCGATGCAGCTGACCCCCGAGGTGCAAACCCCTACGATCACGGTGACCACGCGCTGGCCCGGCGCCAGCCCGCAAGAGGTGGAGCGTGAAATCGTCATTGAGCAGGAGGAGCAACTCAAGGGCGTCGAAGGCGCCACGAAAATTTCCTCGGAGTGCACCGACTCGCAGGGAACGATCATCCTGGAGTTCCGCGTCGGCACCAACATGGAAGAAGCGCTGCTGAAGGTGAACAGCCAACTGCAGCAGGTGCCCGAATATCCCGAATCCGCCGATCAGCCGGTGATCACGACTGCCAACTCGTCGAGTCGGCCGATCGGCTGGTTTATCCTCAGCGCCGAGCCGCCGTCGGACGAGCAGCTCGCCGAGTTTGGCGAGAAGTATCCCGACTTGGCTCAGAAGCTGACGCCCGTGCAGCGGGCCCACAATGTCGGGTTGGCCATGTTGCGGCTGCGCAATCTGGCCGACGACGACGAGCGATTCAAGGAGCTGTTGCCGCCGCCAGACTTCGACGTCACCAAAATGCGGCGTTTTGCCGAGGACGAGATTGAGGCTCGCTTCGAACGCGTCGACGGCGTCTCGCAATCAAACGTGATCGGCGGGTTGGAGGACGAACTCCAGGTCGTCGTCGATCCCGAAAAACTGGCGGCGCGACAGATCACGCTGACGACCGTTCGCAATGTGCTGCAGAGTCAGAACCGCGACACCTCGGCCGGCGATTTTTGGGAAGGCAAACGCCGCTACGTGGTGCGGGCGCTGGGCGAATTTCGCTCGATGGAACAGGTGGAGAACCAGCTGCTGGCCGTGCGCGACGGGGCGCCTGTGTTCGTCCGCGACGTGGCCGTCGTGCAGCTTGGCTACAAGAAGCCCGACGGGCTGGTGCGCCGGTTTGGCGAGAGTTCGATCGCCATCAATTGCATTCGCGAGACTGGCGCGAACGTGATCGATGTGATGAACGGGCTGCGGACCACCGTGGACGCCATCAATCGCGACGTGCTGGCGCCGCGCGGGCTGCGGCTCACGCAGGTTTACGACGAGACCGAGTATATCGACTCGTCGGTCAGCTTGGTGCAGCAGAATATCTTCTTCGGTGGCGCCCTGACAATGGCCGTGCTGATGGCGTTTTTGCATCTCGGCCCGCGGACTCTCATTGCCATCCCGCTGATCTTGGTCACCGGCACGGCGGCGGCTTATTTATCGCCGTGGTGGTTTGTGGCGTGCCTGGCCGTGATTGTCGGCGCGGGGTTCTGGTTTGCTCGCGGTTCGCTCGTAGTAGGTTTGGCGATTCCGATCAGTATCATCGGCACCTTTCTCATCCTGGGGCTGCTGGGCCGTTCGCTCAATGTGATCAGTCTGGCGGGCCTGGCGTTCGCAGTGGGCATGTTGGTCGATAACGCGGTGGTCGTGCTCGAGAATATCTTCCGCCGCTACGACCTTGGCGAGCCGCCGATGACCGCCGCCGTGCGCGGCGCCCAGGAAGTGCTCGGCGCCGTGATCGCCTCGACGCTCACCACGATCGCCGTGTTTCTGCCGGTGGTGTTCATTCAAGAGGAAGCGGGGCAATTGTTCCGCGACATCGCCCTGGCGATTGCCGCGGCCGTGGCGCTGTCGTTGGTGGTGTCCGTGACGGTGATCCCCGCGGCCGCGAGCCGCTTGTTCCGCCACGACGGAGCGGGCGGCAAGAAGACCAGCGGATCGACTGCCACGCCTTCGGCTCGCGCGGGCGTGCTCGCGGGCGCCATCGGCGGAATTGGCAGTCGCTTTGTGCAACACATCGTCGAGGTCAACAATTGGATTCAGCGCAGCGTGCTGAGGCGCGTGGGCGTCGTCGCGGTGCTGGTGGGCGTGTCGTTCGGTCTGTCCTGGCTGATGTGGCCGCAGGTGGAGTATCTGCCCAGCGGCAATCGTAATCTCGTGTTTGGCATTCTGCTGCCGCCGCCGGGTTACAACACGGACCAATTGCTGCATCTTGGCGAGGCGGTGGAGGCGGGCTTGCGGCCCTACTGGGACGTCGATCCCGACAGCGCCGAAGCGGCCAATCTCGACGCCCCCGTGGTCGCCGACTTCTTCTTTGTCGCCCGAGGTCGTTCGGTCTTCGTTGGCCTGCGGGCGGAAGATCCGTTGCGCGCCGCGGATCTCGTGCCGCTTGTCCGGCGCGTCGGCATGCAACTCCCTGGCACGTTCGCCGTTGCCAAGCAAACCAGTCTGTTTGAAGACGGACTGACCGCTGGCCGCACCGTCGACGTGGAGATCACCGGCCCCGATATTGAAAAGCTGGTTGGCATTGGCGGACAGGTCATGGGCCAACTCATGCAGAAGATTCCCGGCGTCCAGGCGCTTCCCAAACCGAGTCTCGACCTCTCCAACCCCGAGGTCCACGTCACGCCGCGGCTGGTGCAGGCCGCTCAGATGCAGATGACGACCTCGGATATTGGTTTTGCCGTGAACGCGCTGGTCGACGGCGCCTATGTGAGCGACTACTTTCTCGACGGCAAGAAGATCGATCTGACGGTCGTGGGCGAGACCAAGTACGCCGACCAGACGCACATGGTCGGCGCCGCGCCCTTAGCGACGCCGCTGGGCGACCTCGTGCCGATCAACGCCCTGGCCGACGTGACGCTCTCCAGCGGCCCTGAGCAGATCAATCGCCGCGAGCGGGTCCGCGCAATCACCATCCAGGCGTCGCCGCCGCCCGACGTACCGTTGGAGAGCGCGATGGCAATCATCGAAAATGACATTGTCGCCCCGCTGCGCGCCAGCGGCCAACTGGGCGACGGCTACCGCATCACGCTCGCCGGCACGGCGGACAAGCTGAGCGAAACGTGGCTCGCGCTGCGCGGCAACGTGCTCTTGGCGCTGACGATCACGTACTTGTTGATGGCCGCGCTGTTCGAGTCTTGGCTCTACCCGCTGGTGATTATCCTCACGGTGCCGCTGGGCGCCGTGGGCGGCGTGCTCGGTCTGCGACTGCTGAACCTGTGGGTGCTACAGCCGTTAGACGTGTTGACGATGTTGGGTTTCGTCGTGCTCATTGGCACGGTGGTGAACAACCCGATTCTGATTGTTCACCAGGCGCTGAACCATATCCGCGAAGACGGCATGGGCCCTCGCGAGGCGGTCATCGAGAGCGTGCGCACCCGCGTTCGCCCGATCTTCATGACCACCACCACCACCGTGCTGGGGCTGTTGCCGCTGGTGCTTTTTCCCGGGGCGGGCAGCGAACTGTACCGCGGCCTCGGCAGCGTCGTGCTGGGGGGCTTGGTGGCGTCGACGGTCTTCACGCTGGTGCTGGCGCCGACGCTCTTTACACTGACGCTGGAGATGAAGCAGGGGCTGCAAAGGCTTTGGGGTCGGGCGCCTGTTGAGCAGGAGCGGTTGGCGCCGCTGAGCGAACCCGTGGCGACTCCCGAGTTGGCCGAGGCGGTTACCTAGCGCCTTGACTTCCCGACCCGGCAGATCGATCAAACCACTCGTGGATTATCTTGCTCGTTGCCGATGAGCATCGAGCAATTTCGCCCCGAGTTGTGACGTGGGCCACCGAATGGGACAGGGGCCAATATCCGGTCCATTTGCGAGCCACTCGGCCGTCTGGTAGCCTAGACTCGGTGAGTTCGCGGGAAAGTTTTTCAGCTCGCGCCGGGCAGCTTGCACGGAACAGTTACAACGGAAACGCCGCTGACGCGTCTCCTTAGCGGCGATCTCACTTCGCCGTTGTCTTCAGTACGATTTCACTTCCTTGATTGACCAATCTATGTTCGACATCGCCTCGCTCCGCGCCCGTTTTGGGCCGTTCGTTTGTTCACTCGCTGTTGTCTCCGCGACAACCTTCGCATCGTCAGCGTTGGCCCAAGAGTACATCGTGACCGACCGTGCGACGAATCGGGTGATCGCGCTGGATGCGACGACCGGGGCGTTCTCACGGTTGATCTCGACGAGTCCTCTGTTGGATGAGCCCAACTCCGTCGTCCTGGGGCCTGGCGGCGATCTGCTCGTGGCGAGCTTGCAATCCAATCGCATCCTGCGCATCGATCCGAGCACCGGCTCGTCGTCGGTTTACCTGACGCTTGATGCTTCCGTGGCCCCTGGCACTTTGCTTTACGAACCGAACTCCGGAGACTTGTTCGTCTCGCAGTTTCTTGACGTGACTGGCGGAGGGCAAACGCCCGGCTCGTCGGTGTTCCGCTACAATTCGGCCGGCTCGCTGGTGCAGACCTTCACGACCGAGGCGGGACCCACCGGGCGCACCGGGATGACGCTCGACGCCGCCGGCGATCTGTACGTGAGCGCCTTCACCGCCGACCAATCTGGCAACGGCATTGTTCTGAAGTACGACGCGTCAAACGGCTATTCGCCGTTGGGAGTGTTCGCGTCCGGCGCCGCGGTCCCTGGCGGAGCCGTTGGATTCAACGGCCTGGCGTTCGACACGGCGGGCGATCTCTTCACGGCGGCCCTATTCAGCCAGAGCCTCGTCAAGTTTGACGTTGACGCCGGCGCGGTGATCGGTCAGACGATTCACAACGCACCGATCGCCTATCCCTCGGGCGTGCTCGCCATGCCCGACGACTCATTGATCGTCACAAGCTTGGGGAACAATAATCCGGGTGATCCGATCTACGGCGGGTTTCTGTTCCCGGGGACAATCTTGCGCGTTGACGCGGCGACCGGCGCTGCGCAGCCGCTGTTGGTCGGCGATTTTGACCATAGCAATACGGTCGGCGGCAAGGACTTTTTGCAGTGGCAGCGCTCGGGGGCGGTGATGAGCGACTTGTCCGACTGGCAAGCGGCGTTTGGCAATGTGAGCGTGGCAGGCGACTTCCAGCCCACCAGCGTCTTGTATTACGAACCCGAAGTCGTCGTCGGAGGAGCCCTGGTTCCCGAGCCCGCCGCCTGGTTGCTGGCCGCCGGCGCAGCGGCTTTGGGATTGTGTCGCCGTCGCAACGTCGCCTGAGACCATTTTCGCAATTGTCGCAACGCTGTGACGCTCAATGCGCTCGCACGACTTCGTCGACCGACGACCCGCAAGGACCTGGGATGACTCGCCGGATCGTTTTCACGCCGCGTCCGCACAGGGCGTTCACGCTGGTCGAATTGCTCACCGTGATTGCGATCATTGGTGCGCTCTCCAGTTTGCTGCTGCCAGCGGTGCAGAACGCCCGCGAATCGTCGCGCCGCTCGCAGTGCAGCAATCAACTGCGACAAATCGGCGTGGCGGCGCTCAACTATGAGTCTGCCCGCGGGACGTTGCCGCCGGGGGCCGTGGCGCGCGAGTATGCCGCCGAACCCGCGACGCCGCACACTTTTTACCGGTGGTCGGCTCTGGCGCACGTTCTGCCGCACCTGGAGCTTGGCGCCGCTGCGGCGCATGTCGACCTGGATGTGCCGCTCTACGGCAACAATCTGCAGGTGACCGCCCAAAACCGCGACGGCGTGGCGCAAATGATTGGCCTGTTTCTTTGTCCAAGCGATCGGGGCGAGCGGGTCAATCCGGCGTTTGGCCCCACGAACTACGCGGTTTGCACGGGGTCGGGACTCGACGGCGGTTCTCCCCTGGAGTCCGACGGGTTGAGCTTTATCAACTCGTACGCACGGCTGGCTGAGGCCACCGACGGAACAAGTCATACGGTCTACGCGGCCGAGTGCTTGCTGGGCGAGACGCCGCCGGCGGGCACGCTGCGCGACTCGGCCGATCCGCGCCTGGTCTACGGCTTTACGCTGTACGTCCCGATGACCGAGCAGGGATGTCAATCGACCTCGCAATGGAACGTCACCGATCCCCCGGGATTCTCCTGGGCTAACGGCGAGCTTCGTTCGGCGTTGTATAACAACTATCGTCCGCCGAACTCACGGGAGTTCGACTGCATGGGGGCCAAGATTTTCGCTCCCAAGGAGGTGCGCAACGCCGCCTACGGTTGGCACGCCGCCCGCAGCAATCACCCGGGCGGAGTGAACTCGCAATATGCCGACGGCGCCGTGCGGTTTGTTAGCGACGAGATCGCGCCTACCGTGTGGCAGGGGCAAGGGACGCGCGCCGGCGGGGAATCGCAATCGCCGTAGGCAATATTGCATGGACGCGTGCTGGGCCGCCATGTGGACCGAGGTGCGAATCGACTCGTTTTCGCAGCTTCGCGATGGGCGGCGCGGCCATCTCACTCGGAATAAGAGAACCCTGGTCGGCTACCCGACCAGTTGGTTCAACAACTCTGCCTACATGACGCGGAGCACGAGTTCTTCTTGGTCTTCTCCCATGGCGCCTGCCATGAATCTTTCATCTGGCAAATTGATCCACCTCGGCGGGGCAACGTCAGACTCATTGAAAACAGAGAGCGTCTGGCAATTGCCTTGATGATATGAGGCCCAAAACCCCTGGCTCCTCGCGTCCAGCGGGTAATCGCCATCGGCGGTCGGTTTGATGCCGATCGCCTTGGCCAGCTGGCGGAGTCCCTCCAGGTATTAGTCGAGCAGCTGGGCGACGTCGGCGGCGGGTTCCGCTTTGGCCCTCAGGGCGCGGGTCTGCGCCTGCATGGACGGCGTGACGCCCAGGATTGTCGGGCTGTCGCCAACGATGGTCGCGACCCCCTCGCCCTCGCTGTTGCCTACTGCTTGGCCATCGTCGGTTTCGGCGACGGCAAACGCCTCGCTGTCAGCGCTTACGTTCTCCCTGCCAGCGTCGTTCGCTCCGTCGTCGCAGCCGGGCAACACGATGACAACTGCCAACGGGATGAGCCGACGGCGGGACATGTCGCGCCCCGAATGGCCAGTAGGAAAGCGTGGTGCGCCGCGCCGTTGAGCCCACAAGGAGGACCGCAAACTCCCGCCGTTATTCTTCGGCGACTGTCGCCTTCTCGATTTTGTCTCCCTGCTTGATCGCGTCGACGACCTTCTGCCCGTCGTCGAGCACCTTGCCGAACACCGAGTGCTTGCCGTCGAGCCAGGGGCAGGGGATATGCGTGATGAAGAATTGCGAGCCGTTGGTGTTGGGACCGGCGTTGGCCATCGAGAGCACGCCCGGGGCGTCGTGCTTCAGCTCCGCGTGAAACTCGTCCTCGAACGTGTAGCCGGGACCGCCCGTGCCGTCGCCGCGGGGACAGCCGCCCTGGACCATGAAGTCGTCGATCACGCGGTGGAATGACAGGCCGTCGTAGTAACCCTCGCCGATGAGCTTTTCGAAGTTGGCGACGGTCTTGGGGGTCTTGTCCTCGAAGAGCTCAATGCGAATCTCGCCCTTGTTGGTCTTAAGCGTGGCGACTTTCATGATATGGATTCGTCCCTAGGGAAACGGCGGTGAGTGGTCAGTATTCGACCCCTCAGCATCGCCGCTCGCCCATCCTCTGACAACCCCCGAGTTGGTTCGGGGGCGTGCATTGCGTCTGCGCACCCGCGTCAGGTGCGCAGCGTGTCGTACATGGCGGCGGCCAGCGGGACGAAGGCCAGCAGGGGGGCCCAGGCGGCCAGGGGGGGGCTCATCAGCCCGGCGCCGCCGGCGGCCTGGCAGGCCAGCCCGAGCAGCGAGAAGCTAGTGGCAACCACCAGACAGATGCCGATCGACAGGAACACGTTGCGGCTGGTCCGCGAGAACATCAGCGGCAGCCCCAGCATCAGTAGCATGCCGTCGAACAGCGGCTGCACCAGGCGGGTGTGTACGGCCACGCGCACGTCGGCGCCGAGGTCGGTGCTGGGGCGTTTGAGCTCGGTGATCAGCTCGGTGGTCGACGCGAAATTGCGCCACGACGAGCCCGTGGCGAGCAGCTCGAAGGCGACGTCGCTAACGACAAAGACCTCGTCGGGCGCCAGCCAGTGGGCGTCGCGCGGCGTGACGATGACCGCCTGCTCGTCGAGAAACAGCGAGGGTTGCGTCAGCAAGGTCTCGGGCGCCGTGACGCCCATCATCAGGTAGCCGGCGGGGCGGTCGGGACGGGCGTCTGCGTATTGGGCTTCAACCGCTGCGAGTTGTTGTCCGTAGCGCGATAACGATGCCGGCAGCACGAAGGCGGGTCGCAAAATGCAGCGTTCGCTGACGACCACCTTATCGCCGCCGATGAGGATGTCGGTGCGCGAGTCAAACCGGGCTTCCAATTCACGGGCGTTCTCGCCGGCCAGGTCTTTGGTGTCGCGGGTCAGCTCGTCGCGCACCTGCGGGACGACCAATTCGCGATTGGCGACGCCTAAGAGGCTCACCGCCATCGCTGCGGCAATCAACGGCCGGGCGACGCGCACCTTGGAGATGCCCGCCGCCATGATGGCGGTCAGTTCCTGGTGCCGCGCCAACCAGGCGACCGTGAACATCGCCGAGATCATCGCCAGGACGCTGCTCGTGCGATCGAAGAATCCCAGGGTTTGATAGCCGTAGTATCGTGCGGCGACGGTCCAGGCGCTGACGCCTTGTTGTTCAGCAAAGCTGGAAAAATGGTCGAGATGCCCGAACGCGTCGATCACCACGTACAGACCGGTCAGGCTCATAAAGCAGATGATGAAAATCTGCACGAACTGCCGGAGCATATAGCGATAGAGAATGAACATACGCGGCGGCGCCAACAGGCTGCAGTGAGAGGGGGCGGGAGACTACGGCAGAAGGCCCCGGCAGGTCAAGCTCGGAGCAGGGCGCCAGCGTCATCGGGCAATGGCGAGCGGGGGGCGTGAGCCCTCTGTTGGCTCGGACGCATGAGGTGCGCAAAAAATAAGGGCGCCCAATAACAGGGGGCTTACGCCCCCGCTCGCTCGCTCGCTTGATCGCCGTGATGTGAGATCATATTTGACGGGGCGGGGCGTTGCCGTCCAGAATTGCAGAGCGGCGTTGCTAGCATTTCTCACGCACGGCTCGGATATGGTCTCTCCCACGCTACCGGTGTTTGGGGCGCGGCGCTGGCTTGCTGGCGCCGGCGCGGCAGTTCGCGATTTGCTGTTGCCGCCGCGGTGCGTGGCGTGCGACGGGGACTTTCAGCCGCCGGCGGTCGCCGCCGCCGCCCGGCCGCTGCTACTTTGCGAGACGTGCCGTCGCGAAATCCCGACGTTCACCGGCGCGGTCTGTGCCAGGTGCCTAGCCCCCGTGCCCGTGGCTGCGGGCGTCGAGCTGCCGTGCGGCTGGTGCCGGCAGTGGCAGCCCAAATTCGCCCGGGCGTTGGCCGCCGGGCCGTACGAGGGGCTGCTGCGGCTCTTGCTGTTGCGCAACAAGGTCGACACGGGCGGCGTGCTGGCCCGCACGTTGATCGACTTGGTTTGGGAGCGGTGCGGCGAGAGTCTGGCAGCTTTGAACGTGGACGTCGTTGCGGCGCCCCCGATGTCCTGGCGGCGGCGTTGGCAACGGGGCGTGTGCGCCCAGGCCGAACTCGCCCGCGCCGCCGCCCGCCGCCTGGGCGTTCCCGCGGCCCCCGGAATGCTGCGGTTGCGGCGCGAGGTGGCCCCCCAACTCGGCATGTCGCGGGCCGGTCGCCTGCGGAATCTCCACGGCGAGATGCAGCTTGCCCGGGGGTACCGGCTCGACGCGGCCCACGTGCTGGTGGTTGACGACATCCTCACCACCGGGGCGACCTGCAGCGAGGCGGCCCGCGTTTTGCTGAAATCAGGGGCCCGGGAGGTCTCGGCCCTGGTCGTCGCCCGGACGCCGCCGGGGTAATTTCCCGGCGTCTCGCCTGCCGGATTGCACTCAGGTCGAAATTCTCTCACTTGTGCGGTTTCGCGGGATTCGCAGAATAAGTCGGCATGGAACTTGCCGAGCCAAAGCCGCCGAAGCATCACCGTTCCCTCGACCCCTTCCGGCGGGCCGTGGTCCGCGGGCTGGCCGTATTGCTGCCGCCGTTGCTGACGGTGGTGATTCTCGTGTGGATCGGCAACACGGTGGCGAACTATCTGCTCGACCCGCTGGAAGGGGCAGTGCGGCGGGTGCTGATCGCCCACTATGAGGAGACCGCCGTCTCGGCTCGCCGAGAACCGGATGCCACTCCGGTCGACGGCGTGTACCTGTTTGGCGGCGAGCGCTATCACCGCATCGGCAACGACGGTTATGTCCCTGAGGTCATCTACGACGACGCGCTGCAGTACCTCGACCCAAAACGGCTGCCCGAAACGACCGAAGCGTTTAATCGGGCGTACGTCGACCGCAAGTTTCTGTCGTGGTGGATTGTCGTTCCGATATTCTCGCTGTTGTTCATCCTGCTTTTGTACTTCCTGGGGAAGTTCCTTGCGGCGGGCGTGGGGCGTTTCTTTTGGATGCAGATCGAGCGCGTGATCAACCGCTTGCCGGTCGTGCGCAACGTCTATTCCTCGGTCAAGCAGGTGACCGACTTCATGTTCAGCGAGCGGGAAATCGAATACACCCGCGTCGTGGCGGTAGAGTATCCGCGCAAAGGAATCTGGTCGCTGGCGATGGTAACGGGCGAGAGCATGCTCGATATTGCCTGCGCCGCCAACGAACCGGTGGTGTCGCTGCTGGTGCCCACGTCGCCGATGCCGTTCACCGGGTTTACCGTCACGGTTCGCAAGAGCGAGATACTCGATTTGAATATCACGATCGATCAGGCGTTTCAGTTCATCGTGAGCTGCGGCGTGGTCGTGCCGCCGCACCAACTCAGCGCGGCCCTGGCCGACCGTGACCGCAAACAATCGAGCCTGCCTCCGCGCAGCGAGAAGTGAGCGGGTCGCTCCGTCGACTGCCGTGATGAACGTCGCGAGATCGATCGAACTGCTCATCAGAACTTTTGCGCTACCGGCGGGGACGTTGCCGATGCATGACGTTGGTCGCGTTGTCGTTTCCCAAATTCCCCGCATGCCATGAGTTCCGATCGCCCGCTACGAATTGCAACCCGCGCCAGCCGCTTGGCTCGTTGGCAGGCCGACTGGGTCGCCGCGGAGTTGACGGCGCGCGGTCGCCGCGTCGAAATCGTGGAGATCAGCACGCAGGGCGACCGCGAACAACGCGGGCCGGTGACGGCCATCGGCGGCACAGGCGTGTTCACCAAGGAGGTCCAGTCGGCGGTTCTTGCGGGCGAGGCGGACGTCGCGGTGCATAGCCTGAAAGATCTCCCGACGGGCCAAACCGCGGGGCTGCTGCTGGCCGCTACGCCGCGGCGCGAAGAGCCTGTCGACGCGCTCGTGGCGACGGCGACCCTGGCCGAACTGCCTGCGGGGGCGCGGGTCGGCACGGGCAGCCAACGTCGTCGGGCACAGCTCAAGGCGTTGCGGCCCGATCTGCTGGTGGCCGGCATTCGCGGCAACGTCGACACGCGACTGGCTAAGCTCGACGCCGGAGAGTTTGACGCCATCTTGCTCGCCGCGGCCGGCCTGCGGCGGCTGGGCTGGGGCGAGCGAATTCGCGAGCTGCTCGCCCCGCCGCGGATGCTCCCGGCGCCCGGTCAGGGT
Source organism: Planctomycetales bacterium (assembly GCA_020427145.1). GTDB lineage: Bacteria > Planctomycetota > Planctomycetia > Pirellulales > Lacipirellulaceae. The sequence continues at coordinate 25,533 of JAGQOU010000240.1, forward strand.
TCGCTGGGAATCGAATGCCGCGCCGACGACGTTGACGCGCAGGCCGCCCTGGTCGAGTTGGATGATCTGCCGACGCGGTTAGGAGTGACCGCCGAACGGAACTTCTTGGCCGCTTTGCACGGAGGCTGTTCGGCGCCGGTGGCGGCTTGGGGACGCATCGAGGGCGAAGAGCTGCGACTCGACGGTCTGGTCGCCTCGCTCGACGGAATGACCGTGTTGCGCGCGAGCCGCTCTGTCGGAGTTGCACCGGGGACGCATCGCCGCGCGCAAATCGAAGCCGCCGAATCGCTCGGCGACGACTTGGCAGCCGCTGTGCTAGCACAAGGCGCCGCCGCCATCGTCGACGCGGCGCGCAGTGACACGACCGGTTGAGCGGCAGCACTGAGGCGGACTCCCGTCGAACGGTCACGCCGTCCGGGAACGAGGCCGTCATCGTGCGATTCTCCCAGCCGCCCCCGAGGCGGCCAAACAGTGGCGGCGCTTCGCGGGACTTCCTGCGTCCTGACTCGCGCAGTTTCTGCCGATTGCTAGCAGTAGATCGGCAGTGTCGGCCGGTTTCGTCCCGGCAACTTCTGCCGCTGAATGCACGATTGCGTCTGGCTTGCCGCGGATCTGGCGGCCGCGCGATTGGCGTCTCGCCCGCGATTTGCACGGTTCAAAGTGCTGCGGCTCGTTGAAGCGGGGCCTGCTTGCATTCGTGGACGAATGTTTTGGCACGGGTCGTGCATAAGGAGCTTGCCGCGACCGCAGGGGGGCGACCTGCGACCACTCATCAGGCACGATGCCGTACGGACTTTATCTTTCTGCCGAAGGCGCCCAAGCTCAACAGCAGCGGCTCGAGGTGATCGCCAACAACATGGCGAACGTCGAGACCCCGGGCTTCAAGCGCGACGTGCCCACCTTCCAGGCGCGCTTCGCCGAGGAGATTCAGCAGGGGACCGACTACCCGGGCAGTTTCTCGGAGAACAACGTCGGCGGCGGCGTGAAAATGATTGAGACGATGACCGATTTCTCGGCCACGAGTCTCCGCGACACCGGGATACCGACCGACTTTGCGATCAACGGGTCGGGCTTCTTTCAAGTTCAATCGCCCGCGGGCGAGAAACTGCTGACGCGAGCCGGCAATTTTACGCTCGACGGCCAGGGCCGGTTGCTCACTCAATTGGGCAACAATCAGGTGCTCAACGATTCCGGCACGCCGATCACGCTCGACGGCAGCGAGCCGTTTGAAATGCTCTCCGGCGGCCGCATTGTCCAGGGTGACAACGAAGTGCAAATGGGGCTCGTGCAGCCCCCGTCGCTGGGCGACCTGGTGAAAGTCGGGTCGAACCTGTTTCGCTCGATCGGCGGCGCCACGGCGATTCCCGCCGAGGCCCGCGACATTCGTCAGGGCTATCTCGAACAGTCTGGCGTGAACCCGACGCGCGAAATGATGGCGATGATCGAAACGACCCGCGCTTTCGAAGCCAATACGAAACTGATCCAACACCAAGACAGCATGATCGGCGGACTCATCAGCCGCGTGCTGACCGTGTGAGTTGGTCGTCGGTAGGGGATCGTCGGTAGGTTTGCCGGCTGTATCAAATTCCCCGCTGACCTGACACACGCAACTTGTCGAAGCTCGCCAGAGTGCGAACCACAGTACGACCGGCCACCCACTACCCCCTACCGACTCCCTCAAATGTCAGTCCAAACGCTTTACACCGCCGCCACGGGCATGGACGCCCTGGAAACGAAGCTCGACGTGATCGCCAATAACATGGCGAATATCAACACGACGGCCTTCAAGCAGGACCGGGCCAACTTCGAGGATCTATTCTACCGGCAGATTCGCTTGCCGGGCGCCCAAGACTCCGACGGCAGCATCACTGCGACGGGAATCGAAGTCGGCCTTGGCGCGCGGGTCAGCAGCACGCAGACCAACCAAACCCAAGGGGCGATGCAGATCACCAACAATCCGCTCGATTTTGCGATTGAGGGCCGCGGCTACTTCGCGGTCAACAATCCGGCGGGCGGGCAACTCTACACGCGGGCTGGCAACTTCAATCTGAACGCCAATAACCAACTGGTGCTCGGCTCGGCGCAGAACGGTTGGATTCTGGAACCGCAGATCACGATTCCGCAGGACGCGGTGAACGTGGTCGTCACGACCGACGGTCAGGTGCAATACAGCACAACGACTAATACCACGCTGCAAACCGCCGGGCAAATTCAGATTACGACGTACGTGAATCCCGACGGCCTCATCAAGCTGGGCGACAACCTTTACAGGCAAACCGACGCCTCGGGCCAGCCGACGACCGGCAACCCCGGGCAGCAAGGCGCGGGCCTCTTGCGACAAGGTTCGCTGGAAGCGTCGAACGTGGAGCCGGTCAATGAGTTGATCGACCTGATCACCACGCAGCGGGCCTTTGAGCTCAACTCGCAGGTCGTGCAGGCCGGCGACCAGATCATGCAGACTGCGGCCAGCTTGCGGCGGTTTTAGTTGACGCCTATGCAGGGGGCCGCGACCGCCGGTCGCGGAATTGCGACAAATGCTCATTAATCAGAAATCTGAAATGCTGCTCCGCCTTGCCGCCACCATCGTCTTAACGTTGTCAGCCGCTGAATTGATGGCGGCCGAGATCGTACTCCGCGAACGCTGCGTGCCGGCCGGGTCGGTGGTGCGACTGGGCGACGTGGCCGACATCGGCGCCGCAACCCCGGCTGAATGCGACGCACTGACCACCGCGCCGTTGACGCCCGCCCCTGCCGCCGGCGTTAACCGCTACTTGCGGGCCAGCGAGGTTCGCGACCTGCTGGCGCTACGGGGCGTTGACGTGGCGAACCTCCACTTTTCCGGATCGCCGCTCGTGTCGATCGGCTCCGCGCCGGCGGCGTCCCCGCGACAGACGGAGTTGGGTCCGACGGCGACAGATCCTGCTGCGGTGCGGGCGGCCATCGAGTCGCACCTGCTCGCGTACCTGAAGGGCCAAAGCGAGAACGATCTTTGGAGGGTCGAAATTGTCGACAGCGAACAGCGAATTCAGGAACTTTCCTTCGCTGCGGACGGAGCGGTTGTTTCCGGCGGCCAGGCCCCCTGGACGGGGCGGCAGAAATTTACGATCGCCGATCGCGCAGGAGGCCGCAGCCTGCCGATCTTCGTGCGCGTGATCAAGCAGGAGCAGGCGGTCGTTGCCTTGCGAGCGATCGAGCGGGGACAACTCATCAGCGGCAGCGACGTGGCCCTGACGACGATTGACAATGCCGTGCCCACCGCTGCGTTACGGTCGCTGGCGGGAGTTGTCGGCCAGGAGGCGCGGAACGCGATTCCTCTTGGCGCCGTGCTGACGAGCGGCAACCTGCGGGCGCCGATCGTGGTGCGACGGGGAGAACTTTCCACCGTCGTCGCGCGGGCGGCGGGCGTGGTGGCCAGAACGCTGGTCACGCCGCAGCAGGACGGCAGCGTCGGCGATTTGGTGATCGTCGAGGCGGGCGAGAAGCGGAGCAAACGCCGCTTCACGGCTCGCGTGACCGGATACCGCGAACTGGAAGTCTTCGCCGCCCCGGCGTCGGCGGCAGACCTGGCGAGGTTCTAAGTTTTGCCTTGGCCAAGTTTCGAGAACCCCCCAAACACGATCGATTGATCATGCGACAAATCAAGTTCACAACGCCCCTGATTCTCCTCGCACTCGCCGGTCCGGCGGCAGCGCAGGATGGAAGCCTGCTATATCGCGAAGCCCCGACCGCCCTGACCGGTCCGGCGCTGACCATGCAGACTGGTTCGTTCATTTATCGCGAACTGCCTCCTAACGCCCGGCTGAAGCATTTGGAGGTCCACGACATCGTGACCGTGATCGTCGACTACCGGACGCGGATCATCAGCGAAGCCGACGTTCAGTCGCGGAAGACTTCGAATCTGAAGATGGTTCTTTCCGACTGGCTGCGTTTCGACGGCAAGAACGTCAAGCCCGCGCCGCAGAGCGACGGGGATCCCACTGTGGGCGGCACCAACAACGCTCAGTACCGCGCCCAGTCGGACCTGGACCTCAACGACTCGATGTCGTTCAAGATTGCAGCCGAGGTCGTCGACGTGCTGCCCAACGGCAGCCTGGTGCTGGAAGGGACCAGCGACGTTCACAACAACGAAGAGCATTGGCAGCTGGCGCTCACCGGCGTTGTGCAGCGCGAGTCGATTCAACCCGACCGCACCGTCACGAGCGAATCCATTTTCGATCTGAAGATCGTTAAGCGGGAAGTCGGTCAGGTCCGCGACGGCTACGCCCGCGGTTGGGCGGGCCGCATCTGGGACAAGTACAAGCCGTTCTAGCCGCCTGCGACGCCAGGCCGCCCGTCACGTCAACAATCACTCGCCTCACGCCCAACAACCTTGCCATGTTCCGCATTTCCCGCACGATTCTCGCCGCCCTGGTCTTATTCGCTGGCTTCGCGCCGGTGGCGACGGCCCGCACGCCCTTGCGAAATATCTGCCGAGTGAAGGGGCAGGAAGAGAACGTGCTGCGGGGACTCGGGCTGGTCGTCGGTTTGGCCGGCACGGGCGAAGCGGGCGATCCCGTGACCATGCGGGCCCTGTCGCGGGCCATGGAACTGATGGGGTCGCCGGTCCCCGAAGTCTCCCTCGGCGCCCCCGCAGGCCGCAGCGATCTGGAAAAGTGGAAGAACACCTGCCTCGTGTTGGTCACCGCTCGCGTGCCGGCGACCGGCGCCCGTCGCGGCGACAAACTCGACTGCCACATCAGCGCGATCAACGGCAAGAGCTTGGCCGGCGGCCGGTTGGCGTTCGCCGCACTGCAAGGCCCCAATACGCAAGACCCTCGCGTGTACGCCCTGTGCGAGGGCGCCGTCGAATTGGACGATCCGGCCCAGCCGCTGGTCGGCAAAGTCCACAACGGTTGTCAGATGGAAGAGGACGTGATGACGCCGTTTGTCAGCGAGAACAATCAGATCACGCTGATCCTCGACAAGAACCACGCCAATTTCTACACCGCCAACGATGTGGCCGAGGCGATTCGCAGCCGCTACTCGCGCGAGGATCCCTCGATGGTGCTGGCGCTCAACGCCGCAAACATCGTCGTAACGCTGCCGGCCGAATACGTGGACGACCCCGTGCAGTTTGTCGCCGACCTGCTGGGCGACCTCACCGTCTACTCGCCCGAACCGGAGGCCCGCGTCGTCATCAACGAACGCACCGGCAGCATCGTCATCAGCGGCAACGTGACCATCGGCGACGTGGTCATCTCGCACCGCGACGTCGTGGTCGAGGCAGGTGCAGTTCAATGGGACGGCCTGGGAACCGAAGAAGTCGACGATGCCAAACTGCAGTCGTTGGTCAACGCCCTGCGAGCCCTGGAAGTGCCGGCCGACGAGATGATTGACATCATCAAAGGCATCGATCGCAACGGCAAGCTCCACGGCGTGTTGATTATGGAGTAGTTCCCCGCTGGTCGCTGCGGACTCACTCCGCGCCATCCCAACCAACAATCAACCAACTAACGACGGACGACACACGACCGACAACTCGCCATCATGAAGATCAACCCCGCCCAACTTGGACATGTCAAACCGCTGCGACCGGGTCCGCCGACGGAAGCCGAGCGCGTCGAGTCGGCCGGCGAGTTGCGCGACGTGTTCCGCGAGTTCGTCGGCAAGACGTTCTTCGGACAGATGCTCAAGAGCATGCGAAGCACGGTCGGCGAGGCGGCGTATTTCAATGGCGGCCATGCCGAAAAGGTGTGGCAGGGGCAACTCGACGCCCAACTCTCCGAGCAGATGACCGAGGCGAGCGCCTCGAAGTTTGCCGATCCGATGTTCCGTCAGCAGTTTCCGCAGCAAGCGGCGCTGCTGCAGGCGGCGGAAGCCAAACCGGCCACGTTGGGTGACCTCAGCGCCCTGCGGCGACTGTGAGCCGAACTTGTTCGCTACCGGGCCCGACGGCTCGATTGGATCCCCCTTTCCCCCTCGCCGATTTCAGCCATTCACCTCGAACCCCTTGCCGTGCATCGTGACAACGACTCCTTGGGAATCCGACATCGCCAGTTTGCTTCAACGGCTTGCCGGCGCTCAGACCGGGCTGCTGGCACTGCTGGCGGAAAAGCGACAGTTGATTGTTCAACGCGATCACCAATCGCTAGCGGCGCTGGCGCCGCGGGAGCAGGAACTCGCCGCCGAGTTGCACGCCTGCCACGAACAGCGCACGGCGCTGCTGGCCCGCGCGGGCGACGAAGGTTTGCCTGCTCAAACGCTGACGGATCTTAACGGATCGCTGCCGCATCCCGCTCGCGGTCGGCTCGACGAACCGCTTGCCGAGGCGCGTGAACGGTCGCGACTGGTGCGTCACGAATGCTTGGCGCAGTGGGTCGCTGTCCAACGCAGCGTGTTGCATCTCTCCCAACTGCTGGAGATTTTCGCGACCGGCGGCCGCTCGCGACCGACATATGGAAATGGCGAGATGTCTGCGCAGAGCGGCTCGCTGATGGACCAGGCGGTCTGAGTGAAAGGGGGACGGCGGAAGGGGGACGGCGGTCGCATCGCATTTTGCCCCCTTTCGCCCTCCTCCTTCACGCTTCGCGTCGGATTCGTCCTCCTCACACGTCACGTTCGCACTCACGCTAGCGTCCTATGTCGCTTTTCGGCTCTATCCAGATGGCAGGGAACACCCTGCAGGCCATGCAGTTGGGCCTGCACGTGGTGGGCAATAACATTGCCAACGCCAATACGCCGGGGTACATACGCGAACGCACGATCTACACGCCGGCGCCCGTGCAGCGCACGGGCAATCTCACGATCGGCCTGGGCGTCGAGGTGGCCGGGATTGTGCAGAGCGTCGACCGGTTCGTCGTCGAGCGGCTGCGCGACGCCGGCAGCGACCGCGCGAGCGCAGACATCCAGGAAAAGGTGTACCGCGACCTGGAAGCGATTCTGGGCGAGTTGAGCGACACCGACATCAGTTCACAGATATCGAATTTCTTCAACAGCATCGACGAGGTGCTCAAGCAACCCGAAGAAATCTCGGTGCGGAACCTGGTGGTGCAGAGCGGCAAGACGCTCGCCTCGTCGATTAACACGCTGCAGCGTCGCGTGCAGACGGTCCATACGGAATTCAGCCAGCAGGTGAACAACCTGTCCAACGAGATCAATACGCTGTCCGAGCAGATCCGAAACCTCAACCTGCAGATTGTCACGCTCGAAGGCGGCAATACGGGCAGCAGCGAAGCCGGCGGGCTGCGCAGCCAACGCGACGCTGCGCTGAGTCGCCTTGCCGAGATCGTCGACGTGAAGACGACGGAAACCGCCGCGGGCGCTGTGAACGTGTCGCTAGGCGGCGAGTTTTTGGTGTTTGAGGGCACCAACCGACAGGTTCGCACCGAGTACTCCAGCGATGGCGGGTTGCTGACCGCCTCGATCGAGTTTGCTGATAATGGCAGCCCGCTGCGCGTCGGCGGCGGCGAACTGCACGGCTACTACGAGGCCCGCGATACGATTACCGGGGGCTTCCTCGACCGCCTCGACGAGTTCGCCGGCTCGCTGGCGTTTGAGTTCAACAAGATTTACTCGCAAGGGCAGGGGATCAGCGGGTTCAGCGACGTTACCGGCACGTACGGCGCCGACGACGCTGGCGCCGCGCTGGACGCCGCCGGATTGCCTTTCACGCCGGTCACGGGCGACTTTGACTTGCTGGTCTATAACACCGAAACCGGACTCACCGAAACCAGCGCCGTCCATGTCGATCTCAACGGCGTCGACGGCGACGACTCGCTGACGACGCTGGCGGCGAAGCTCAACGCGGTGGATGGCGTGATTGCCGAGGTCACCAGAGACAATCAACTGCGGCTCCGCACGGCCAGCCCCGACAACCAGATCGGATTTTCCGGCGACACGAGCGGCGTGCTCGCGGCGCTGGGGATCAATACTTTCTTTACCGGCTCCCGGGCGAGCGACTTGGCGGTTAATGCAACGCTGATTCAGGACGGGTCGAAATTCGCCGCGGCTGACGACGGCATCGGCGTCGGCGTCGACAACGCGATTAAACTCGTCAGTTTGCACGACAGGGCGCTCGACAACCTCAACGGCAACACGATCACCGGTGTCTACGACCAACTGATCAACGACACAACACAAGGCGCCACCGTCGCGGGCGCCGTGGCAGACGGACTGCGCGTGTTTGAGGGCACGTTGCAGGCCAGCGCCCAAGAAGTCAGCGGCGTGAACCTTGACGAAGAAGCCATCGACATGATCATGCTGCAGCGAACGTATCAAGCGTCGGCGAAGTACATCTCGACGCTGTCGGAACTGTTGGACGTTTTGGTGGCGCTGTAACGGCGAGACACGGGACGTGAAGCGCGTGACGGCTGACGAGTCCCACGCGAGACAGCAAGACCTCGACTTGGCCGCCTGTGCGGCATATTTTTCAACCTGCGCCCCGCAACCCGCGCTCGACAACTCGCCATGGCCGGCATCATTCCCATTCCGAACTTCCGCATTAGCGGGCTTCTAGCGCGGCAACGTTTGACGACGCAGTTGCAGGGCGATCAGCTCGACCTGTTCCGCTTGCAGGAGCAGATCAGCACCGGTCGACGGATCACGCTCCCCAGCGAAGACGGCCCCGCCGCGTTGCGCGCCATCGCACTGCAGAGGCTGCTGGAGCGGAAAACGCAGTTGGCCACGAACGTGCAGACGGGACAGTCGTACCTGGGAGCCACCGACACGGCGCTCAGCGACGTGGCGACGTTGCTCGGCGATCTGCGCGGCTCCGCGTTGGGCGTGGCCGGCACGGCGAGCACGGACGAGGAACGGAATTCGGTCATTGCGGAGGTCAACCGCGCTCTGGAACAACTGGTGCAAGTTGGCAATCGGAAATTTCGCGGTCGGTACTTGTTTGCCGGATCGCAGACCAACGTGCAGCCCTACTCGCTTAGCGGAGACCAGGTGCTGTACTCCGGAAATGACAAAACCATCCGCAATTTCTCCGACATCGACGTGCTGTTCGATACGAACGCGTCGGGGCAAACCGTCTTTGGCGGCATCTCGGACCAGGTGCTCGGCGGCGTGAACCTTGACCCCCAGCTGTCGGCCAACACGCGGCTCAGTGCGCTCAACGGCGGTCGCGGGATCTCCCCCAACGGTGCGCTGTCAATTTCCGACGGTTCCAACACGGTGGTCGTCGATATCAGCTCGGCGTCGACCGTGGGCGACGTGGCGCGGCTCATCGAGGCCAATCCGCCGGCAGGCCGCGTGGTCACCGTCACCGTGACAGGAAAAGGATTGCAGCTGGACCTCGACGCGTCCGGCGGCGGCAACCTCACGGTGCGCGAGGTCGCCAGCGGCAAGACGGCTCGCGAATTGGGGATTCTAGAAGAAACGGGCGTGTTAACCGGCCCGCTGGTCGGCGGCGATCTCGACCCGGTGGTGCTCAAAACCACGCGGCTTGACGATTTGCTTGGCTCCAAGGCCTCGGCCCTGCTCACCTCGGCGGGGAGCGACAACGATCTGCTGATCACGGCGGCCGTGAACGGGGTCGACTACAACGGCGTGGCCGTGCAGGTGGTCGACGATTCGCTGCATAGCGCGGCGCCGGGAATCGCCGCCGGCGGCGAGTACGCTCAGTACGATACGGCGGCCCGCGCTGCACAGGCGTCGCTCAAATTCACCGGTGGCGGCAACGACTTGGTGCTTACGGCCAACACGCCCGGCACGGCGTACAACGGCGTGAAAGTATTCGTCACTGGCCAGGCGGGAATCGGCCCGGGGGCCAACGCCACTTACGATGCGCTCAACAAGCGGTTGACCGTGACCGTCGACAACCTGGGCGCCACCACGGTCGACGAGGTGGTCAACGCGATCAATGGCACGGGCGTCTTCACCGCCGCCCACGATTCGACCCAAGAGGCGACTTACAACCCCGCGGCGACCATCGCTGCGGCCGATATCGCCAACGTCACCGGTGACACGGGCAACACCGGCGGCGCGGCCAACACGCTGTACGTTTACGTGGCGGCGGGGTCGTCGACCGCCAACCAGGTCGCTGCGGCGATCAATTCCGAGGGAACGTTCACGGCGGCGCTCGACGCCAAGGATACTTCTACGGCGACTGCGGCCGGGACGGGCGTTGTTGCCCTCGCGGCCGTCGGGTCGACCGCGGGCGGTTCCGGCGACACGTTTGATAAGGCGTCCGGCATTCGCGTGGTGAACGGCGAGCAGGTCTTTACGCTCGACTTCAGCCAGTCTGAAACGGTTGAGGATCTGCTGAACGTGCTCAACGGCTCCGACGCCGGACTGTTGGCCGAGATCAACGCCGATCGCACCGGCGTGAACGTCCGTTCGCGACTGAGCGGCACGGACTTTCAGATCGGAGAAAACGGCGGCCAGACGGCCACGCAGTTGGGCCTGCGGTCGCTTACCGGTGCGACGAAACTCAACCAATTCAACTATGGCGTTGGCATTCCCACGCAGCGCAGTCTGCTGCTCGAGCCGCCGCCGGCGACGACTCCGGTAAACGATTTCACCATCGTGGCAGATGACGGCGCGGGTGGCACGGTTGACCTGGATCTGGATATCTCCGCGGCGGAGACGGTGCAGGACGTCATCGATCTGATCAACAATCACGCTCAGAACAACACGGGCGGCATCGCGATCGAAGCCCGGCTGACGGGCGTGGGCAACGGCATCGAGATTGTCGACGCGAATGGGCGGCCGCTCACGCTGCGATCCGATTTTGGCAGCCGGGCCGCCGAATACCTGGGATTGATCCCGGAAGGCGAGACCGAGGTCACCGACGCGGGCGGCGCGATCACCGGCACAGACCGCCACTACCTTGAGACAGACAGCGTCTTCACGACGCTCACCAGGCTGCGCGATGCGCTTGCGAACAACGATATCACCGCCATCGAGCGAGCGATCGCAGGCATCGACTCCGATATCACGCGCGTCACGTTTGCTCGTTCCGATGTTGGCGCTCGCCAACAGGCGTTGGAACTGAGCCAACAGAATCTGCAGGACGAAGACGTGCAACTCCGCTCGGCGTTGTCCGACGAGATCGACGTCGATCTAGTGGAAGCGATCAGCAATCTCGCCGCCCGGCAGGCCTCGCTCCAGGCGTCGCTGCAGACCACGGCGAACATTCTCCAGCTCTCGCTGTTGAATTTCCTCTAAAGGGGACGACGTACTATTTACGTCCGCGGGCGGCAGCGAACCGTGCGGCGTCAAACGGTATCGCGCCGTATCTTACCCAGGCGGAATGTTCGCCGCGGGACGGATTTTCTGGTTTCGCCGGTTCACCATGCCGATGGTAACAGCGGAGCCAGCACGGCCCCGGCGGCGCACAGGGCGCGGACTTCGCTGAGGGAGGCGAACGTCGCACCGGATGCGCCGCTGCAACACGGAAGTTGAAGGTGGCGAAATGGACGTTTTGACCACGCGGTTCGGCAGTCTGCGGGCTGCACCCGGTGATCTGATCACATTCGAATCGGGGCTGATCGGCCTCCGCGAGTGCCGCCGCTGGCTGCTGCTGGCGGACGCAAAAAATCCGCTCTTGGGCTGGCTGCAATGCGTTGATGCGCCCGAGGTGGCGGTTGGCGTCGTGGCTCCACGGCGGTTTGTGCCCGAGTTTCAGCTGCGGGTCTCCCGGAGCGAGATTCAGCCGTTGCGGCTCGATAATTTGCGCGACGCCCAGGTCGCAGTGATCGTCAGCCGACAGCCGGACGGATTGTCGCTGAACTTGCGCGCACCGTTGGTGATCAACATCGAAACCCGCCGCGGCCGCCAGGTGATTTCCAAAGACGCGCTGCCCGTGCAGTACCTGCTGCCGCAGGCTGAGCCGCTGCGGCGCTCGGCCTAGTTGGTCCCCAGCGAGTCCCGCCCCAGACTTCCCGCCCGCGACTCCCGCCAAGTATTCCCCCCGCCCTCGATCCCGCAGACTGCCGCGGCCACTACGCCGCGCGAATTGGAGCATCCCTGCCATGTTGGTCCTCTCCCGACAACGCGACGAAAGCATCATCATCGGCGACAACGTCGTCGTCACGGTCGTCGACGTGCGGGGGGATAAGGTGAAGCTGGGGATCGAGGCCCCCATTGAGGTCTCCGTGCATCGGCGCGAGGTCTACGAGGCGATCCGTCGGGAGAATCAGCAAGCCGCCAAGTTGCGACCCGAGGACGCCCGCGGCATCGGCGGTTCCCCCGGCGGCAACGGCCAGCACTGAGCGGTCCGACGCTCGGCGGAATCGCACGATTTCCGCGTTGGCACGGCGCGGCTCTAGGAGCTTGGAAAGGACGCGGGGACCTTGTTATCGTCTCCTATTCTCTTTTTCTTTCTCTGTGCGTGATCAGCGCGTTCGGCTCGAGCAAGACGTATGGTGCAATTCGCGGCGAATTCGCTCCAATCGCAACAATCGTCGCCGCCGACGCTGCTGCCAAGCGCCCCTCGCGTTTTCGCTCGTGGGACGCGGGCGTCGGCCGATCGACTCGCACCGGCAGCACGACCATTTGCAAGATTTGGCGCGATGGCGTCGGTCGTCCGCAGCTTGCCGCGCCAACGACTGCGGGTTGTTCCGTCTGGGTGCTTTATCCCAAGGTCGGCGGCCGACTTCTGGGGAAATCGAATGCTTCTCCCCTAATGGCTCCATTTTACCGAGTCGATATCAGCCGGTAGACGGTCCGCCTAGCGGCGCTTGCGCAACCACGCAGGAGCTGAGTGAGGCGACCGCCGCGGGAATTCGCCACGATTTCGTAGGCCGCACTTTTTGTGCGGATTTCGCAACCTAACCTTGCGAAGACGAGACGAGGCGAATCCTTGCGGTAGGGCGAGGATGCCGAGGGCCGTCGGAAGTGATTTAAACAACGGTGTGCAACTCGCGAGGCGGGTGACCTCGGCGCCGTACCTTACCCAACAGACAGGCCGGAGTCGCTGACTCCCCAGAAGTCCCGGTCTCCGTTGGAAACTGGCTTTCCTTAGATCAGGGGTGTTTAGAAATGACTCGGATCAATACAAACGTCAGCTCGCTCGTCGCCCGCAATACGCTGGGCCGTTCGAATGCTGACCTGGAGCAGGCGCTCACCCGGCTGAGCACTGGTTTGCGCATCAACACGGGTAAAGACGACCCGGCCGGTTTGATCGCGAGCGAAAACTTGCGGTCTGACATCACGTCGGTGAAGCGGGCGATTTCCAATACGGATCGCGCCAACCAAGTGATTGCCACGGCTGACAGCGCCCTGGGTCAGGTGAGCTCGCTGCTGAACGACATCCGCGGCCTGGTGACCGAAAGCGCCAACGCAGGCGTGCAAAGCCCGGCGCAGCTTGCTGCCAACCAGGCTCAGGTCGACAGCTCGCTGGACGCGCTGAACCGCATTGCACAGACGACGACCTTCCAGGGCCGCAAGTTGCTGGACGGCAGTCTGGATTTCGTGACGCAGGCCGGCGCGAATTTCTCGAAGCTGCAAACACTGCAAATTGATCAGGCCAACCTGGGCGCCACCGGCAGCGTGCCGGTCGCGGTCAACGTGTCGGCTGCCGCCACCAAGGCTCAGGTCAACGTCGCCAATGTTCCCTCGGGCAGCGGCACGGGCGTCGCGGCCTCGACCACCGTCAGCTTCAACAGCCAAGCGACCCCTGGCACCGCGGCGTCGGGCAGCATCGGCTTCACGGTCGGCACGGGCACGTCCAGCGGCACGGTGGCGATCGATTTGGCGATTCAGCAAGCCTCGGGTACGGTCACCCTGGGCGGTGAGACGTTCGACTTGGCCGCTGACGCCAGCGGCGCCCTTGACGGGGCCGCCGGTAACGCGGTCACGCAAGTGGACATCACCTACGGCAACGGCGCCGCTTCGGCCGCCTACTCCAGCGGCACGTTGACCGTCAACCTGACGCAGGCCTCTGGCGTGGCGACGATTCAAAACGTCATCGACACCATCAACGGCCAGGTCGGCTCAGACTTTACCGCTGCTCTGGGCGGGGCGACGGGCTCGACGACGATCACCGCGGCCTCTTCGACGGCCGCCTCGCTGACCGGCGGACGCGATGCCTCGACCGAGAGCATTGCCGTGACCGGAGCTGCGGCGGGCACGTCCGGCAACATCACGATCGAGTTGGTCACCGGCGGCACCGCTGGCACCGTCACGTCCGTGAGCGGCGGCTATCAGATCGACATCGGCTCGAGCGATATCAGCGTCTCGGCGATCGCTGGCTACATCAATGGCTTGTCGGAAGTCAACGCCACCTACGGCGGGTCCGGAACGTTCCTCGCGGCGGCGGACTCGGTCCCGGCGACCGATACGATCTCCGGCGGTTCGCAGACCACGCAGTCGCTGGACATTGCGTCGCTGGCAACTTCGGCCGGCAGCAACCTGGCGTTGACGTTCGTGCAAGGCGGTTCGGCAGGGGTCAGCGGTTCGGCCGGGACCTACACGATCACCTACACGGCCGGCTCGACGCTCAACGACGTGCTGTCGCAGATCGAGACGATTGCCGAGGTTGATACCGTTGAGACCAAACTCGCAACTGGCGCCACGGGGACGAACACGATCATCTCCGCTCCGGCCGGGGTGAATTCGATCCTGGGCTACACGGCTCCCGTCAACGGCGATGACGTGATCACCATCGAGAGCGACACGGTCGGCACCGGCGGCAATGGCAAGACGGTGACGATCAACGAGACCTCGACCTCGTCGCTGTTCGACGCCACCACCGGCGTGGGCGTCGTGGCCGACACCAACGGCAACATCACCGTCAGCTTGAATTCCGCCAAGACCGACATCAGCATCGCCGACATCGCCAACGCGATCGACTCGCTGACTGGCTACTCGGCGACGGTTTCTTCCGCTGCCGGTTCGGGCGCCTACGACTCGACGGCCCAGACGCCTCCGACCGTGGCCAACACGGCCGGCGGAGCCGCCGCGGGCGGTTTGGCTGCGGCTGCCGTGCTTGAGCTGGCTGGTCTCAACGGCTCGGAAGTCTTGAGCTTCGGCGCCGGCACCAGCATCACGGACCTGGTCAACGGCATCAACCTGGTCAAGGACGCCACCGGCGTTGAGGCCACGGCGGCCGGCACGACGCTGCAACTGAAGAGCTCGGAATACGGTTCCGAGGCAGTGGTCGACCTGAAGGTGATCAGCGAGGGCTCCGGCTCGACGATCTTTAGCAGTGTGGCGACCAAACGCGACACGGGCACTGACATCCAGGCCACGGTCAATGGCGTTGTGGCCAACGGCAAGGGCAACTCGCTGGAAATCAACACCGCGACGCTCGACCTGAAGGCTTCGATTGAAGCCGGCTTCGAAGGCCTGTCGGCGTTCACGATCACCGGCGGCGGCGCCCTGTTCCAACTCGGCCCCGACGTGGTCAGCAACCAGCAAGCTCGCCTCGGCATCAGCAGCGTGAACACCGCGCGGCTGGGCGGCGTGTCGGGCAAGCTGTACGAGTTGGCCAACGGCAACGCAGCTTCGCTGGCGAACGACCCCAACGCGGCCGCGTCCATCGTGGAAGAAGCGATCGACCAGATCACTTCGCTCCGCGGTCGACTGGGCGCTTTCCAACGCACCACGTTGGAAACCAACAAGAACGCACTCAGCGACACGCTGACCAACCTTAGCGAGGCCGAGAGTGCGATTCGCG
>JAGQOU010000241.1 GCA_020427145.1 Planctomycetales bacterium
CAATCCGATGCCTTAGCCACTTGGCTACGGCGCCATCGAGACTCTGAAGCTAAAAAATCGCACCGACCTGGTCAAGTGCAGGTTCTTTATCGGTTACGCGATCTTGGCGACTTGAGGGCTTCTTGCCGCCGGCGCCGGTCGACCGCCCTGTGACTGCCGTGCTGGAGACGCCGATAGCAGAGGTTCGATTCTTATATCGGCCCGCCGCCCCTGTGGCGACGACCGTAATGTTGCGACATGCTCGCCGCGGCCGCCGGGCCCGACCTTCCCCCGCTTCAGGAGATTCCCCGTCATGGTTGACGTCCTGCTTTCTTTCTTCCAAGGCCCCTCGCAGCGGCGCATGGACGCCATCGTGCGGCAAGTGGCCGATTTGAGCCTTGACGGAGTCGCCGATGCGGTGGAAGGCCGCACCGAGGGGATGTCGCTGTGCGAGACGCGGGGCTACATCCGCGCCCGGGCCACGGTCGAAATCCGCCGCCAGGCGCGAATCGTGCTGCAGCGGCACCCAGGGGCCGACCTGGCATGGGAAGCCGAGGTGGTGGCTCGGGCCGCCGACCGCGTGGCGCCCCTGGTATTGCGTCGCCTGGCGAGCGTGGCCTACCGCAAGCCGGCCCTGCCGCTGCGCGTCGCCATGCCGATGTCGCGGGCCGCGTAGGGCGTCGGTTGAAAATGGGGACTGGCACACGCGTCCCAAGACGTTAATTCCCGACGCCGGCGGCGACGTGCCGCGAGCCAGCCCCCGTTCTCAACAGAATGGCAGGGCGCCTGCCGGACAACTTCCTCAGCGAATCGGACCATGGACTCGGCCGAATACCCCTCGTTGCTCGCCCTAATGCGCGCTCATTCGCAATTGGCGAGCGATGCGCGACGCATCGAACGAGTCGTCGACGGCTATCTCGCCGACGGGCGTTTCGACCATGTCGAACGGCTGTTCCGCGCGGCCACCGTCGACGACTGGCAGGCCATCTCGCTCGCCGCTCGGCAGCTTGCTCAACCGGTCGCTGAAGAACCGGCCCCCGAGGTCGCGGCGGCCGCCAGAGAATTGGTACGCACGATCCGCCGCAATCGTCCGACGCGACGCTCGGCCGTGCTGCTGGGCGAACTTCTGCAGGCATGCCGTACGCTGCAAGAACGCCGCCGAGCCGCGTCGTAAGCCAACCGCCGCTTTCAGGCCCGGCGGGAGTGCGAGGCTCTGCCGAGCCTCGCACGCGGAGGAATTGCCGGTTCAGGGGAGCTTCGGGCGAACCCCGACGTGCTCAGCGGAGCTTCGCGCTCCCGAGCATTTGCTCAGCGGAGCTTCGCACTCCCGGGGGGGCGCTTGAAAATCTCCCGCGATCGCGTTTAGCGATACGCGGGGGTGTCAAGCGAGCGGTAGATGATCATCCCGCGATTGGAAGCCTGCCACCAGGCGAACGGCCGGCCACCGGGCATCTGCCAGGCCGGGGCGTACATCGTGGTGAAGGCCATTGCGCTGGCCGTGGGCCGACTGCCCGACATGCCGTAGGCTCGCATGGCCGCCAGCCGCTGCATGCGCTGCTCGCCGCGGGCCTGGGCCTTCTGCTGGGCGATGTTCGGCGGGGCGGCGCGCTGGGGCGGGGCGCTGTAGTAGTACGAATCGTCGGCCGCAGCGGCGGGACGCTCGGGGGCCAGGTCAAACTCCTGGCCATGGGCGCGGAGCGCAAAACTAGCAGCGCACAGCGCCGCCACGAGAAATGTTCGTTTCATGAGTCAACGACTCCGGGCAAGATTGCCGAGGCGGGGACGAATTACAGGCGGGACGGACGGCCAGCGACGCTGGCAGCCCAGCGGTCGGCGGGGTTCTCCTACATGCCTCATCGGCGCGCAGGAGCCGCGGCGCTGAGCCGGTTCCGGCCACATCGGGCCAGCCGGCCGGACAACCGTTCAACTCAGGTAAACTGCGGGAACCTTGCGTCCCCCAGGGGTCGTGAGGCGGTTTTTCCCCACGAGAACTGGCGGAGTTTGCCCTGGCGAATTGCCCCGCGCCCACAAGGGTGTTACGCTAGAGTCTATTAAGAAACGACAAAGGCGGCCTCCGCCGCCTCGTGAGGCGGGTTCGTTTCCACCAACCAATTGCGGAGATCGAAAGATCATGAAAAAGTTCGGTTCAATGATGCTGGCCCTGGCGCTGGCGACGATGACGGTCGGAACCCTGGGCTGCAAGAGCGAGACGGCGGAAGACGCTGCCGACAAAGCTGCCGCGGCCGCTGACGCCGCGGGCGACGCTGCTGCTGATGCCGCCAACGATGCCGCCGATGCGGCTGGCGATGCGGCCGATGCGGCTGCTGACGCTGCTTCCGAGTAGTCATTCGATTGCGTCGAAATACCGCTGAGAATCCAGCGGTCGTTTCAGACGATGGTCACTGACAAGCGACGGAGCGATCCTCTCAAGGGGTCGCTCCGTTTTTTTGCGCGCTCGCAATATGGCCGCAACATGGCGCCCCTGCGGCGGCGTTTCGCGGCGGACGGCTAGCTGAGCTCGTGCTCGCGGTGCTTCTGATACTCGGCCAACGCCGCCTCGATGCGGTCGTTCAGCTGCCCCAATTCCTCGAGCAGGGCGTCGTGACGCTCGCCGAGTTCGTGGAGCAGGTCGTTGCGATCGACGGGGGGCATGGGCGGGCATCCGGCGGGGAGAGATCGCGGCGCCGGCGGCTAGACTCAAGGGGGGGACGAGCCCGGCCGCCGGCCCTGCTGAACTCTTCCATCGTCCGGCCGCGCCCGCCGGCGTCACGCCCCAGGACCGCCGGCGGCTTGCGTTCTGCCCCGCTATTTCCGGTGGCGCCGGTTGTACCGGTTGCCAGGGCTGGCCCCGCCCCACCCGCCCCAGTTCACGCCAGTTCGTGATCGACGGAGGGGGTGGCTGGGGACGGAGCGAAGCGGAGCCCCCAGGAATGCCGCCCCCAGCTACCTGCCGCGGTCCTTCCTGGGCGTGCGTCGCCCCGATTCTGCGGCCTGAATGCCGGGTAGTGATACCGTTTGAACTCGATCGGGATGGCTGGGGACGACCGTAGGGAGCCCCCCGTGGAACTGCTGGGGGCTCCGCTTCGCTACGTCCGTGAGCCACCCAACTCCCCCGGGGAGAACGGTATCACTGCCGAACGCCCTCCGCCCTGGACGCCCGTCGAGCGGCATGGTAGCTTAGTCGATTCGTGAGACCGCAATTGTCCCGACCCCTGCGGTCCCCGGCGCCCATCCGCGGCCGGGTGAAACCACGCTTTCCGTCCAGGCGAGTTGAAAGGAACTACTGAGTGGTCAAGCTGACGTTACGAGACAAGGAGACTGCACAGGAAGCGGTCCGCCGCTTTCGAAAGCTCGTCGAGCGCAGTGGCATCAAGAAAGAGATCCGCATTCGCGAATTCTATGAGAAGCCCAGTGAGACGAAGCGCCGCGCCCGTCTGCGGGCCGAGCGTCGCGCCCGCCGCGATCGGCTGATCGGCAGCCGCCCGTCGTAAGCGACCCTCGCAGTCGCGCCGTCGGCGCCGTCGCCAGCGACGTCCCCGTCACGGGGCGTTGGCGCTCAAGCGGTCCGTTCCGCGCGGTGCGAACGACAAAACAACAACAGGGCCCGTTGCGCAATGCGCCACGGGCCCTGTTTCGTTGTCGTCGATATCTTCCCGATCTTGCAGCGGATGGAGCCGCGATCGGAGCGATCTTTAGAACGCCACCTCGCCGCGGACAAACAGGCCGTCGAAGCCAAGGATGTTCGCGTCGTCGTAGTGGGACGTCTGAAACTGGTTGAAGTCGTACTCTTCACGCATGCCCAGATCGTGCCAGGCCGACCAGAAGTAACCGGCGCTGACGCTGGCGTGGCAGCCCAGGTGGACGGTGCCGCCCAACTCGATCTCGGTGACCGGCACGATGTGGTCGCAGCTCGTGCGAGCGAACGCGGTAGAACTCGAAGCGGCGTCGGTCACCAACGTCTCGATGTCGATCTGGCCGACCAACAACGACCAGTCGCCCTTGGCGTAGAGGCTGAACAGCCCCCGCTTGCCGAAGTAGCGGCGACCGGCCAATCCGATGCGTCCGCCGAAGCCGTTGAAGTCCATGCGCGTCGTGTAACCGTCGATGAACGTCGGAATCGTCGTCGTATAGTCGTAGGCCGAGGCGCCGCGGCCCCAGCCGACTTCGGCGTAGCGAATGCCGCCGCTCCAGGTGATGTCCCAGGCCGGGCAGCCGCAGCAACCGCAGCCGTTGCCGCAGCTGTCGCCGCAACACGGATCGTCGCAACACGTGTCCTCGCAGCAGGTGTCGCAACACGCGTCGTCGCAGCACGAGCCGCAGGTCATCGGGCAGCCCAGCGGAATCGTCTTGGAGAAGCTCAGATCGTACGATCTGAGGTCGACGTCGGCGAAGCCGGTGATGTCGCCGTCAATTTCGAACGGACCGTAGATGTTGTTTTGGCCCGTGACGGAATTGGCGGCAAAACTTGCGCCGCTGGTGAGCCGGTTGTAGTTGAACAGAATCGACCCGCCGCAGTCGCACAGATACACGCCGCCGTAGAAGCCGTACGACGAGTTGTAGTCGAAAGCGTACTGGACGAAGTTCTCGCCGCCGTTGATGAGATCTTGGTCGACGTAGGCCAGGGCCTGGCTGAAATTGGCCCGCGCGTAGAGATACTGGGCGCCGGCTACGATCTGGATCGGGCGATCCATAATGCCGCCCATGGCGCTGCCGATGGCCGCGCCGCCCGCCCCGCCGCTCCCAAAGCCGACGCTGGAAACGGACTGGTACGACGCCTGATCAACGTCGTCGTCCGTTGGCTGGTACTCGGCTACCTGGTAATCGACGTTCTTCACTTTCCTGGTTTGAGCCCGCCCGGGAGCGGCTCCCGCTGCGATGACGCAAAGTGCGAGCGCAGCGATTCCCCATGCTCGAAATTTCATCCTTGAATCCCCCCCTGATTTGCGTGGATTCGGGCCACGCCGTCCCAGCAGGACGAATCCTGCGCAGTGTTCGCATTCCGCGGTCCGCGGACGTAATGCGTCAGTCCTGGTGCGGGACCAGTAACCGACTCACTCGCAGATATCGGAACCGCTGCAACCCGCACTTTCGGGAATCCAGGAGGATTCCGCAGATCCGTGAGATTCGGAACGACCCGCGGCGACCCCGCAGGCGGCAAGGTCGACGACAAAGCGAGCGCCTGTACAGGGGGTCGCGCGGGGTGGCTGGGGACGAAGCGCAGCGGAGCCCCCAGGAGCGCCGCCTCCAAAGAAAATCACAGGCCCCGACAGCACGCGCTGCCGGGGCCTGTGAAAGCATAGCCAGTACTAAAACGCTACGATCGCCGCCGTGCGACCGTCCGCTAGCGGCGACGGCGCCAAGCCGCCGCCACGCCGACGCCAGCCAGCGTCAGCAACGCCGTGCTCGGTTCGGGGACCTCGCGAACCATCGCCATCATGGGGAACTCCATGTCCCCCTTGGAGGTCTTCAGCACGAAATTCGCCGAGTACATGCCTGGGCTGCCCGCGCCCATGAAGGTGAGGTCGAACGTGGCCATCATGTCGGTCGGCGAGCCGCCCTCCAACTGGATGCCCAAGTCCTCGCCCGGCGCCTCGGTGCGATTCTTGATCTTGAACAGCCCAGCGTCGGCGCCCGTGAACATGTAGCTGTACACGTCCACCAACGTGCCCGTGTCGCCCGTGTTGGCAATCTTCGCCGCCTGCAGCAACATGGTCATTTCGTTGACGGCCACTTCTTCGAAGTTGATCTTCACCGGATCGTTCATCCCGGGCTCTAGGCCTTCGGGGACGACCGGGATCGTATCCATCGTGTGGTAGGGACGCAGGTGCTCGTTGAAGTACGCCGGAACCGTGGTTTGCTGGTCCAAATCCTTCGATTGCGACAGTTCCATCAGGCCGTCGCTGAACGTACCGGAGATCGTTGCGGGGGCCGTCGGCGGATCAAATGCCGAGACGGGCGCTCCGTTGAGCACCACGCGGTAGTCTGGAAACAGGAACATCGACGGATCGTCGACGACGTCGAGGTCCACGTTAAAGATCACCGACTTACCAGCCGTGAGGCCGTCGAAGTTGACCGTCAGCGTCTGCAGATCGGGTGACAGCGTCGAACCGAGAATGGTCACGCCGGCGTCGATGTAAGTCGTCTTGCGGATGAAGTCGGTGAAGCTATCCGTCGCAACGTCGCCCGTGCCGAAGAAATACGGATCGCTATTGATCGCCAGCGAAAACGAAGTCAGCTGCACGCCCGCCGTGGTCGTGTCGGCTACCGAGACTTTGATGGCCGGCACGTTGTTCTTGCGCACGCGCAGATGGGGATTGTCGCACGACTCCGACATCAAAATGTCGTTGTACTGCGGCGTGCCAATGGCGTTGAGCACGCGGGCGCTCGAACCGATGTCGATGGAGAACGCCGTACCGGCCAGAATCTCGGCCTCGGCGTCCAACGCCGGGCCGCAGCAGATCACGGCGATCAGGCCAATCAGCCTCCGCAACAAACGAGTCTCGTGAAGCGTCTTCATAGCGTGTGTCCTAACAGGGAAGCGTTCGAGCAGGCGCTCAACGGCGAGTCGTCGTTGGGGCGCGTCAACTGGTCGGCTTCGATCTCCCGGCCGTGGGAATCGAGAACGGCTTCAGGGCGGCAATCTTGCCAAGGGCCGGATTGCCTCAGCGAGCAGCGGAATGCGGCGCAGAGGCGTCGCAGCGATCTCAGACCGCAACAGCGGTCGGTCGAGAGCGTTCACGCGGGCGAGGGGAGAAGCTGTCGCGAACTACAGGCGGCGGAGGCCGCTGCGTCGTCGCCCGCGAGAGTCTCTCGGAAGAAGCTCGGCATGAAACGCTTCCCCAGAAGCCGAGGAAGCAAAGCCGACGAAAATCGAGGGGACCCTGGCGTGGCGCCAATGATCGGACAGCGGCTGGCCTGGCCAACGAGCCGCTGATCGCGTCTTCATGAGGTCCGCAACTCGATCAGAATGAAATGACAAAAAAACAGCAATGATTGCGGGCGAGAAATCTCGATCCGCCGCCCAGCAATGTACCAATTGCACGGGTCGTGTCAATCAAAAACCAGAAACTTCGTCAGACGTCGCATCAAGCAAAAGCACTAGACGACGCCTCCACGCCGGACGGCGATGCGCATAACGAAGACGCCGGTCGCGACTTGCGCGACCGACGCCTTCGGGGCAAAGGAAGTTCTTATCGCGGCAGCGAACTGCCGCTGCCGCCAAGTCGTCTAGCGCCCGCTGTTGCGGCGCAAAACGCCCAGGGCGAAGATTGCCAACCCCGCCAATCCGATCGCCGCCGGCTCGGGAACCGGATCCGTGGTCGTCACCTCGATCATGTCCATCGAGTGATAGGGCCGGATATTCGAATTGGCGTACTGTGGCGTCAGCGTCATCTGCTGGAGTCGTCCCGAAGCTACAAGCGTGTCATCGCCATCGGAGAACGTTCCCGCAAACGAAGCGGGATCCGTCGGCGGCGAGACCAGATCAATGGGCGCCCCGTTCAGCACGGTCCGGTAGTCCGGGTACAGAAACATCGACGGATCGTTGATGGCATCCAAGTCGACGTTGAAAATCACCTTCTTACCCGCGGTCAGTCCGTCGAAATCGAGCGTCAGCGATCGCAAATCCGCCGAGAGCGTGTTACTCGTGATCGAAACCCCCGCGTCGGTGTAGACGCTTTCTTGAATAAACTGAGTAAAGTTTTCAAGCGATCCGCCGTCGCCGTCGCCAAATAAATAGAGCGGGTTATTGATGCTGATCGTGAACGACGCCAACTCCGCACCCGCGCTGAGCGTGTCGTTGACAGTCAGCATGATCGCGGGCTTGTTGTTCTTGCGAATTCGCAAGTGAGGATTGTCGCACGACTCCTGCATCAGCACGTCGGAGTACTGCGGCGTGCCGATCGCATTGAGCACGCGGGCGCTCGCGGCAATGTTGATCGTAAAACCGGCGCCCGAGATCGCGGCGTCAGCGGATTGAGCTGCAAAGCCCGCGGCCAAGACAGCGGCCAGCGCCGCACAACGTCCCATGGTGTGATTTCGCATGATGTTCATTTGTGTTTCTCTCCAATCCGACCGCAGAGCAGTGCTTGCACCGAATGTTGCCGAGGCGGCTTCCCTGCCCGCGTCATGCGGGCGCCGGAATTCTGCAAGGCCACGGCACGTGCCAGCGGTTGTAGGACTCCCGATGTGGTTGGATTGATTGAGAGCAAACTCCATGGCCGAACTGTTTGCAGACTTGGCAAACAGATCGCATCCGACCGGCCCCAACAGGGACTCCCAGAGGGCGCACCTAAAGCGCCTACCGCTCGCCGCACGGGCGAGCCGCATGAGATGCGAGCTAGCGAAAGAACGATCGCTGCGAACAGATCCCGACCGACCAAAAAGTCTGTCGAAGTCAACGGCCGTGAGAACTTGGCCGCCGGGTGTGGTTCGATTCCTCGGCCAACCGTCGCGCGATTAGCCCCGCATAAGGATGCCGACTAGCGCGTCAGCGATGCGGGAAAGCGAGAGGGTGTTGCGGCCTCGGGCGAAACATGTGCCCTGTTTCGGTCAGCGTTCGAGCCGCTCTGGCTCGCCGCCGGTCGAATGTTCATGAGGTCCACAACCCAATCAGAGGTCAAAAATTGCTTATGTTTGAAGGCGTGCGGATGAACGCACATCCTCAATTTAGGCAGGCTGTGCGGGCCTGTCAAAGCTTTTTCACAGAAATCTCGCTATAAGCACGGTAAAACCCCAATTGACGGTTGTGCCGACGGGGACGCTTCGCCGTGACCGCGGGCAGAAGTCCTGCACCAGGCACACCCGGCGCGGCGGCGAGCGGCAGATTGGCCCTCGCAAGAAAAACAAAGACGCGGCGGGGTCCCCTCTCGCTCCC
>JAGQOU010000242.1 GCA_020427145.1 Planctomycetales bacterium
CGACGTCGGTTTCGGCAAGACCGAAATGGCAATGCGGGCGGCGTTCAAGGCGATTGACGCTGGCTACCAGGTCGCCGTGCTCGTACCCACCACCGTGCTGGCCGAGCAGCATCGCCGCACGTTCACGCAGCGGATGGCCGAGTACCCGTTTGAGATCGCCGCCTTGTCTCGGTTCTGCACGGCCAAAGAGCAGCGGGAGATCATCAAACGCACCGCGGACGGTTCAATCGACCTGCTCATCGGCACGCATCGGCTGGCGTCGCCCGACGTGCAGTTTCAGAACCTGGGGCTGGTGATCATCGACGAGGAGCAACGGTTTGGCGTGGCCGTGAAGGAGCGGCTCAAAGCGCTGCGGGCCGCGGTCGACGTGCTGACGATGACCGCCACGCCGATTCCCCGCACGTTGCACATGTCGCTGTTGGGCGTGCGCAGCATCTCGAACCTGGAGACGGCGCCCAAAGACCGGCTGGCGGTCGAGACGCGCGTGGCGCGGTTCGACGACGCGCTGCTGCGGCATGCGATTCTGCGCGAACTGAACCGCGACGGGCAGGTTTACTTTGTCCACAATCGCATTCACGACATTCAGGCGGTCGCCCACCGACTTTCGCAAATCGTCCCCGAGGCGACCATCGGCATTGGACACGGCCAAATGAACGAGGGGCAGCTGGAAGAGGTGATGCTGGGGTTCGTGCGGCGCGAGTTCGATATCCTGCTGGCCACCACCATCGTGGAGAGCGGGCTCGACATTCCCAACGCCAACACCATTTTCATCGACGACGCCGATCGCTATGGTCTGGCCGACCTTCACCAACTGCGGGGGCGCGTGGGACGATCGCACCATCGGGCCTATTGCTACCTGATTATCGACGAGAAGCGGCACCTGTCGCCCGAGGCGGCGCGGCGACTGCGGGCGATTGAGGAGTTCAGCCAAATGGGCGCCGGGTTTGCCCTGGCCATGCGCGACCTGGAGCTGCGCGGCGCCGGCAACCTGTTGGGCGCTCAGCAGAGCGGCCACATCGCCACGGTGGGGTACGAGCTGTACTGCTCGCTGTTGGATCAAGCGGTGCGCCGTCTGAAGAAGCTGCCGCAACGCGATGCGGTGGACGTGTCGGTCGACCTGCCCGTGGCGGCGTATTTCCCACGGAATTACGTGACCGACCTGCGCACGAAGATTGACCTCTATCGCCGCCTGGCGCGGATTTGCAGCGAGTCGGACCTCGACGACTTCACGGCCGAGGTGGCCGACCGATTTGGTCCCCGGCCTCCCGAGGTCGATCAACTTGTCGAGTTGGCCCGCTTGCGAATTTGGGCTCATCGGTACGGCGTCTCGGCGATCCACCTGGAAGACAAGTACGCCGTGCTGACGTATACCAGCCGGCAGAAACTCAACAAGCTGCTAGCAGGCGGCGGCGGCGCGCTGCGCGTGGCCGACGACCGGACGGCGTACTTGCCTTTGGGGCCGAAAGTGCGGGATCCGGCGGCGGTGCTGGCCGCTTTGGAATCGATCTTGCGGCCGCTGGCAGCCGGCGCCTAAACTCCCGCCGCTCAATGCTCCTCTCCCGCGCAGGGAGCGGGAGTTTGCTTGGTGCTCATTCGTCAACCGCCGCTTGTCGCCGCCATCGCGTGAATCGCAACATTCTTCTCGCCTGTCCGGTCCTGTTGGTCGCACTGACCGCCGGGACGCCGCGCGCCGCCGCGCAGCCGGCGTTCGATCCGCCTCCCGCGCCCCAAGCCGATCCCCGGGTGAAGGGGCTCTACGATCCCTTTCAAACGCCTGGCGGGCCGACCAATCTCAATTCGCCGGCAGCCACGTTCATGCCGCCTGCGGCCGCCGCGCGGCCGACGGCTCCGGCCGTGACGCCGGTCGATGCCCAGCCGCTCGCCGGCGGCGAAATCGTCGCCCGCATCGACGGGCAAGTCGTGCTGGCCGGCGACGTGATGTGGCAGGTCGACCAGCTGTTGGAAATGAACAAGGACCGCATCCCGCCCGATCAAATCGACGGCGTGCGACAGATGATCTTGCGGCAGCAGGTGCTGGCGTTGATTGAGACCAAGCTGCTGATGGCCGATTTCCGCCGCAACGTGCCGGCGGACAACATGAAAGAAATCGACAAGCAGTTGGCCAAGCCGTTTGAAGACGTGGAAGTGCCTCGGCTGTTGAAAATGACCGACTCCGCCAATCGCGTCGAGTTGGAGCAGCGACTGCAGGCCAGCGGCGCCGCGCTGAAGGACATTCAACGGCAGTTCGTCGAGCGCACCGTGGCCGCCGAATGGATGAAACAAAAGACTCCCAAGTCGAAACCGATCACCCGCGAGCAGATGGACGAGTACTATCGCGCTCACCAAAGCGAGTACGACTATCCGGCCAAAGTGCGGTGGGAAGAGCTGATGGTGCGATTCGATCGGTTCGGCGGCGATCGCGAGGCCGCGTGGGCGGCGCTGGCGGAGATGGGCAACGACGTGTGGACGCAGGTCGTGCTCAATCCCGAGATGCGCGGCCCCGTGTTCGGAGCCGTGGCCAAGGCCAAGTCGCACGGTTTCACCGCGCACGAGGGCGGCGTCCACGATTGGGAAACGCTGGGCGCGCTGAAGTGCGACGGACTCAACGAAGCGCTCGCTACGCTCGAACCGGGCCGCATGAGCGACGGCATCGAAAGCGAGCTGGGATTTCACATCGTGCGCGTGCTGGATCGCAAAGAAGCCGGCCGGACCTCCTTCACCGAGGCGCAGGCCGAGATCCGCAAGACGCTGGAAACCGAGCAAAGAATGCACCTAGCCGAAGAGGAACTCGGCAAGTTGATGCGCAGCGCTCGGGTGTGGACGGCGTTCGACGGCGAGATTCGCGGCGCACAGCTTGAGGAAATGCTCGAGGCGCGGCGGCGCCGCTAGCCGGGCCGTCTTAGGCCGATCGAGCCAGCAGTCTTTGCTCGCGTAGCGCGGCGTCGCCCCCAGCAGCGTTTTCTTGCCGAGAGTTCGAGAGGTTGCCGCGGCGATTGCTTCCGGCAATTGGAATGGCGGGCAAGTTGGGTGCAGATCGCCCAATCGGCGTCGAAAAACGATTTCACCGCGACGTCGCGACTGGCGAGACGCGGGGAAATCCAACCGATTCGTCATGTTTGTTGTGCCGTCGCGGTTGCTTTTCTGCCGGCTCAAAGCGCTCCTGACGGCTCGGACGGGCGGCGGTTTTGGACTTTTTCGGCTTCTGGCGTGCGCCGCCCGCCGATTGAACGGACGCACTGCCGCCGGTAAACTGCAGGGGCTCCTGGCGCTGTCCCGGGCCCCGGTAAGTTCTTCAAGCCGGCTCGGGGCGGTTCCACACCCTGCCCTAAATTGCATTGCGCTGAAAAGGATTGGCCCCATGTCAGAGGTAGCGAAACTGAATTTGCCGAACGGCAAAGGCGTCGAACTGCCCGTCATTGTGGGGACGGAAAACGAGCACGGCGTCGATATCAGCCAACTGCGCAGCTCCACCGGCTACATCACGGTCGACGACGGCTACGTCAACACGGGCTCCACGACCAGCAGCATTACCTATCTGGACGGCGAAAAGGGCATTCTGCGGTACCGCGGGTACCCCATCGAGCAACTGGCCGCGAAGTCCGATTTCGTCGAGACCGCCTACCTGCTGATCTACGGCGAATTGCCCAACGGCCAGCAAGCCGACGACTTCCGCATCGCCCTGCGGCGGCACACGTTGCTGCACGAAGACATGCGGTTGTTCTACGACGGTTTTCCGCGCGACGCCCACCCGATGGCGATTCTCAGCTCGGTGGTCGGGGCGATGTCGACGTTTTACCAGGACTCGCTCAACCCGCATGATCCCGACCAGGTCGATATTTCGATCCTGCGGCTGTTGGCCAAGCTGCCGACGATCGCCGCGTTCGCCTACAAGAAGTCGGTGGGGCAGCCGTACGTTTACCCCCGCAACGACCTCTCGTACGCCGAGAATTTCTTGCGGATGATGTTCGCGGTGCCGACCGAGGAGTACGAGATCGATCCCGATCACGTCGACGCGCTCAACCTGCTGCTGATCGTGCACGCCGATCACGAGCAGAACTGCAGCACGTCGACGGTGCGGATGGTCGGTTCGTCGAACGCGAACTTGTTCGCGTCGATTTCGGCGGGGATCAGCGCGTTGTGGGGCCCGCTGCACGGGGGCGCCAACGAAGCGTGCGTCACGATGCTGGAGCGCATCCGCCAGGACGGCTGCAACGTGAAGAAGTACGTCGACATGGCCAAGGACAAGGACAACAACTTCCGCTTGATGGGCTTTGGCCACCGGGTCTACAAGAACTTCGACCCCCGCGCCACGATCATCAAGGAAGCCTGTCACAAAATCCTGCAGAATCAAAAAATCAAGGATCCCATCTTTGAGATCGCCCAGGAGTTGGAAGAGGTCGCGCTGAGCGATTCGTATTTCGTCGAACGCAAGTTGTACCCGAACGTCGACTTCTATTCCGGCGTGATCTACCGGGCCCTCGGCATCCCCGAACAGATGTTTACGGTGCTGTTCTCGATTGGCCGCCTGCCGGGGTGGATCGCCCACTGGCGCGAGATGCACGCCAACCCCAACAAGCGCATCTGCCGCCCACGGCAGATTTACACGGGGCCGCGGGAGCGCGACTTCGTGCCGATCGAGCAGCGCTAGGGCGGCGATTTTTTCCGCCCGTGACGCGAACGTCTCGCTCACGCCCGGCGCCCGCGGTGCGATGCGCCCCCAGGGAATTCGCGGGCCGTCATCCTGTAGCAAATCGGACGGACCGTGCTCATTGCGACCGAAGCGCTGGCCAAGCACTACGGCGCAATCACGGCGCTGGACGATTGCACGTTCGCGGTCCAACAGGGCGAGATTTTGGGCCTGCTGGGCCCCAACGGCGCGGGCAAGACGACGCTGCTCCGCCTGCTGTTGGGCTATCTCAAACCGACCGCCGGGCGGGCCGCCATCGACGGGCTCGACTGCTATCGCCAATCGGTCGAGGTGCATCGCCGATTGACCTACCTGCCGGGCGAGGCGCGATTCTCCCGCCGGCTGACCGGCCGCGAAACGCTGGAGTTCCTCGCCGCGCTGCGGCGCGAGTCCTCGCTCGCTCGGGCCTTGGAAATTGCCGAACGCCTGCGGCTCGACCTGTCGCGGCGAGTGGGCGAGATGTCGACCGGCATGCGGCAGAAGCTGGGCCTCGCCGCGGCGCTCGCGCCCGACGTGCCGCTGCTGGTGCTCGACGAACCGACCGAGAACCTCGACCCCACGGTGCGCGGCGACGTGCTGGCGCTGGTGCGCGAAGCGCGCACGGCGGGTCGCACCGTGCTGTTCTCGTCGCACGTGCTGTCCGAGGTGGAGCAGACGTGCGACCGCGTGATCCTGCTGAAGGAAGGCCGCCTGGTCGAGTCGATTCGCGTGGCGGACGTGCTGCGGCAGCACCGTATTCGCGCCCGGCTAACCGGCCCGCTGCAGCCGGCGCCGCCGGAGTTGTCCGCGGGTCTGCAGATCACGCAACAATCGGCCCAGGAAGTGGAAATCATCACCCCCGGCGAGCTGACCTCGCTGTTGGGCTGGCTCGCCGAGCAACCGTTGGCGGAGTTGCAGATTGAGCCCGTGGGGCTGCGGACCGTGTACGCGCGTCTGCACGAGCAGGAGCCGGCCGCATGAACGGGGTTCTGCTGAAACGCGGTTGGCGCGACGCGCGCGGCATGCTCATCGCCTGTTGCGCACTGATGACGGCGTTCCTCTGGCTCCGCGGTTGGGTCAGTTCCGTCATCGAGTTTGGCGCGTTGGTGAAAATCTTGGAAACGTTCAAGGTGTTCAGCGCGCTGCTGCCGGTGCCGATTGAGCAATTGGCCTCCCCGCTGGGGCGAATGGCGTTCAGCTACGAGGAAGGGCCGGTCGTCGTGCTGACCGGACTGTGGGCGATCACCCGCGGCACCGACGTGATCGCCGGGCAACTGGGCGCCGGGACGATGGAGATGCTCCTGGCGCAACCGTTGCGAAGGATCTCGGTCGTCGCCTCGCACACCGCGATCACGGTGGCGGGCGCCGCGGCCATTCTGCTGGCCGCCTGGTGCGGCACGGCGCTGGGGCTGGCGTCGTTTGACTTGCCCGACGAACCGTCGTGGACCGCCTTCTGGCCGGCGACCCTCAACATGGGCGCGTTGATCGTGTGCGTCGCCGGCATCTCCACGCTCGCCTCGGCCGTGGCCCGCACCCGCACGCAAGCGGTCGCGCTGGTGATCGGCTTTTACGTCGTGCAGCTGGCGTTGATGGTCGTCGGCCGACTCGCCCCCAAGGTGGCTTGGTTGGAACAGCTGACGATTCTGTCGGCGTACGAGCCGACCAAACTCACCCTGCTGACGGCCGCCAAGGGGCCGGAGGGTTGGTCGCTGTTCGTGACCTACAACGCAGTGCTGCTGGGAGTCGGCGCCGCCTGCTGGGCGATTGCCGCCACGCTATTCTGCCGTCGCGACGTTCCCGCGCCGCTGTGAGCGCGGGAGGTGACTGGTGATCGGTGATCAGTGACTGGTGGATGTGCGCGGTGCCGCGCGCCCTCGCCAAATTGCCGCTCTTCTGTGGACCGCTGCTCGTCACCCCTCAAACGTCCCCATTCCCCATTCCCCATTCCCCATTCCCCAGTCCCCAGTCACCAGTCACCAGTCACCGATCACCGATCACTAGTCACCTCCCCCTCCCCCCACCTCCGTCACCTCCTGCACCACGTACGACCCGGTGAACTTGACGTACGGCCCGTCGGCGTCGGCAATCTCGACTGACACGTCGACCTTCGACTTGCCCTTGTTGAGCAGGAGCTCGAAGAAATACGCCGCGGCGTCGCCCGCCACCGGCAGGCTGGCGGCGCGGATCGTGGCGTCGCGCACCGGGCGGAGGTAGCGGATCTGGCTGCGGCGAATCACGATGTTGCCGTCGAGCCCGCGGGCGCGGAGCATCAGAAAGACCTTGCCCCAGCCGGTGATGGTGCACAGAGCGCTCAAACTGCCGGCGAAGGCCGAGTCCTGGTGATTGCGGTTGGCCGCCAGCGGCATTTCCACGGCCAGCCGCCGCCCGTCCCACGCGGCTGCCGAGATGCCCATGGCCTGGGTGATCGGCATTTCACGAAGCATGGTTTCGTGCAGCAGCGATAGCGGGGTCTGTTCCATGGACAGTTTCACTGCGGAGCCGCGCGTCAGGGGCGATTGATCAAGGGGTCAGCCGAGTCCCCCTGCCGTTGAGACCCGCCATGCTACCCCAAGGCGCCCTGCGGCTCTAGCGGCCCTCGGGTCGGGTAGTGGTACCGTTTCAACTCGATCGGGGTGGCTGGGGACGACCGTAGGGAGCCCCCAGTGAATTCCTGGGGGCTTCGCTGCGCTACGTCCCCAGCCACCCAACACTCCTTGGCAAACGGTACCACGACCCGGGGTCGAACCAGCTTGACGCTGCGAAGGCCGCTGTGCGATAACGGGGGCAGACCCCCGTCGCCCTCCAATTTCCCGCTTCCGCCATGTCCGCTGCAGCCCCCGTCGAATCGCTGCCGACGCAGGACGATCGCGATCTCGCCCAGTACGCCGACCGCATTGACCGGCCGCCGCAACTGAAGGTGGCCGAGTTTAGCCGCGAAGGGCGGCTGCGGCACGTGATTTTCGGCGGCCAGTACTCCGTCGATTTGCTGGAGGACCTGGCCGGCACGGCCGACAAGATTCGGCTGCTGTCCAAATCGCGGGCCGGGCAGGATTTTCTGCTCAACCTGCTGCATCACAAGCGGGCGATGCTGTATTTCACGCAGCCCTCGACCCGCACGTTTCTGTCGTTCATGGCCGCCTGCCAGATTCTGGGCATGATGTGCAACGAGGTCCGCGACCCCACCACCTCGTCAGAGACCAAAGGGGAAACGCGATTCGACTCGATCCGCATGTTCTCCAGCTACTTCGACCTGGTAATCATGCGGTCGCCCATCGCGCGACTGGCCGAGTCGTGCGCTTACTTGATGAACGACCTGGAACGCACCGGCAATCGCAGCGTGCCGATTGTCAACGCTGGTTCGGGGGCCGACGAACATCCCACGCAAGCGCTGCTGGACATTTACACGCTGCAGCGATCGTTCCAATTCACCAGCCCCAAGGATTCGCCGGCCGCCAGCAAGCTCGACGCGTTGCGGCACGAGTATCCTGAGTTGACGCCCGGGCTGGCGGGCAAGGTGTACGGTTTTTGCGGCGACATTGGCCGCGGTCGCACCGTGCGATCGCTGGCGTCGCTGCTGGCGCAGTACGAGGGCGTGACGTTGGTGTTCGTAGCGCCCGACCATCCCACGTTGCGGGTGGGCGACGACCTGCGGCGGCGGCTGGAGCAGCGCAACGTGCGATTCGTCGAGGTCGATTCGCTGGAAGCCACGATCGACGGCGTGCCGGCGATCGAGCGGATTGACGCGCTCTACATGACGCGAATCCAGAAAGAGCACAACGCCGAGTCGGACGACGCCGACTTTGCCGCGATCGATTTCAGCCAATTCAAGCTCACCGCTGCGTTGGCGGCGCGGATGAAGCGGTACGCGCCGATTCTTCACCCGTTTCCGCGCGATCAGCATTTTGGCGAAATCCCCTCGGAAATCGACAACGACCCCCGGGCGATGTACTTCCGCCAGGCCCGCA
>JAGQOU010000243.1 GCA_020427145.1 Planctomycetales bacterium
AGCTGGGCGTGAAGCTGACCAAGCTGACGGCCAAGCAAGCCGACTACCTCGGCATCGCGGTCGAAGGACCGTACAAGCCGGAGTTTTACCGGTATTGATACCGCAGCAATCGCGCGCGACGGCGGATGTCAGTCCGCTGGTCCGCGTCGATTTGCCGATACAACCGATCGCACCGCAACAGCCGTCGGCACAAGCCGGCGGCTGTTTTTTGTTGACGCCGTCGGTGCGACGCATCGATATTCAATATTCGATCTGCACAGGGCGGAAGTCGAGCTACGGGTGTATTTCCCCTGGATCGTCGCGGCGCCTGGCGATGGTTTGCACAGAATTCTCTCGACACATGAAAAACGTCTAGATAACCTCGCCAAAGATCTGCGTCTTGCGCAGGGTGCGCCTCGCACGAGACCAATCAGCGCAATGCATTTCTCATACTTTTCGCCACGGCGCCTGCGACGCTCAAAGTTGGCTGCCCCAAATGTAAGAAGGCCTATCAGCTTGCCGAGTCGGCCGAGGGCCGGGTGGCCACATGCAGTTGCGGAACGAAGTTTCGCGTGAAGTTTGCCAACAAATCGACCGCGGTTCCGCGACAGCAGAAATCGCTGACGTTGGCCGCCAAGCCGTGCCCGGCCCCCCAGCCGATGCGAACTCCGATGGGCCCGTCCGCCAGCCGCCCGGCCGCCGATCTTGAACCTCTCGGCTCCAATGACGGCTTTTGGGACGAAGCTCTCGCCGAGCCGACGCCAAACGCCGCGCCCTCTGCGGCTCCAGCAGCCAGCAGCCAGCACGCCAAGACTGGGCAAGACCCGGCATCGCAAAACCAAGGTTGGGGAGCGTTGGTTCGCGACCCTGCTGGTGCGACTCGCCAAAATCATTGGAGGCGCCGCATTGACTGTCGGATTGTGTTGGTTTATTTACACCGGTCTGCACGAAGGCAAACGCATGCGGGGCCGGGTCTTCGTTCTCCCGTTCGTGGGCCTCGGCCTCCTCGCATCTGGACTGTTCGGCGAGAGCGAGTGATCGGCGCGACCGTCGCAAGGATGGCAGTAGCTGCTCGATCCTCATCCGTACTGAGGGCCGGGTGGTGAACCCTAGCTGTGCCAGCGGGCGCTCGACGTTGGCGATGAGCGCCATCTTCACCATTCAAGTTCTCGCGCAATATGCACTGTCGCGGAGCCGCGACGAGTATCTCGTGCGCGTCCGCGTGCTGCCCAAGCTGCGCAACGACGAAGTCGCCCGCCTGCAACTCGACAAGTTGGGCGTAAAGTTCGCCAAGCTAACCGCTTAGGAAGTCGACTCCCTTGGAATACCGGTCGAAGGGCCGCATAAATTGGACTTTCCCAGGTACTAAGTAGCCCGGCAGCGGGTTGTGCGAAACGGCATACCCCTTGTCGCTGAACGTAAAGACACTAGTAACCGTCGGCGGCAGACAGCGGCTCCATTTGTTGTTTGCAGGCGCGATCACGAAGTAGTAGTCTCGATCGTTGTCGAAGCCGCGTATTGTTTGCGAGGCATTTCGCAATCGCGGCGGTTATCTCCGGAACAGAAAGAAAGAGACGACTCATGAACCACAGAATGATGGCGGCGGCGTCTTTCGCCTGCGCGATGTTGGCAGCATCCAGCGCGGTTGCGCTCTCTGGCAGCGTCTACAACGTGCCGCCGGACGCCATTCCGGCGACGCTTGTTCCCGGTGACGTTCTCAACTACGATCCACAAGCGATTCTCTACGACTTTCTCCCGCCTCCCCCAGTCGGAGCGACCGTCAATCTGTATAGCGGGGCCATCGACTTTGCATCAACGGTCCAAGGCACAGTCCACTTGTCTGGGGGAGCGCTGTCGACCGTCAATTTGACCATGGGCGCGAATGTCACCATCTCCGACGGCAGCTACGCCAGTACTTTGGTTATTCAAGATTCCGCACTGGAGATCGTCGACGGAAGGATCTTCGAACTCTACGCGACCGACAGCATAGTCAATTTCAAAGGCGGTACGATCAATCTGCTTGAAGACTTGCGCGGCTCTCAATTTAATATGACTGGCGGCGTGGTCGAGTTTCAGCTTGGCAGCCCCCTGGTCAATGGCGAGATGAACGTCAGCGGCGGCATCGTCGGCGACATTCAGCTTTCGACGGGCACGTTTCTCAATTTGTCGGGCGGCCAAATTGGCGTCGGTCCAGGGCAGAGCTTTTTCATCGCTCACCCCGGTAGCACCGTGCATCTTTACGCCCAACACGCCGCTATCGACGGCATGCCAATTCCCGGACTCTCGCCGGGCGCTACGACAACGGTCGATGTCACGGGACTTGTCGGGCAACTCACCGGAACGCTCAGCGACGGGTCGCCATTTCTATTTGATCTGGGACCGACGGCCGGTACTGGCTCGTATCCCAATGATCCGATCATCATCACCACGCCGTATCCATCGATGCCCGCACAACGCATCGAAGTGCTCGTGACAACTGTTCCCGAGCCATGCACAGGCATACTTGCGGCGGCGGGGCTCGCAGCGCTGGTCTTGAGAGCGTCCGTGCGCCGCTGCCGCGGCTGAAATTCCGCCATGTTCGCCATCAGCTTGTTTCCGTAGCCGCCGGCACAATCCGGCGGTTCTTTTTTTCGCAGCCGGCCGCGGCCGCGTCGTACCGGTCTCCACGGCGAAGGGGCGGAGTGTCCAGCTTTCCGCCCGCGCGGCGTACGGTAGGCAGGATTTCTAACCCCTTTCGTTCCGCTAGCGGCACTTGCAACGTACTTGGAAGGGAACTTTCTCACCCTCACGACCATCCAACGATCAAGCCGCGGTCTCAATCGGTTCACTTGTACTGCCTTCTTGCCGGGAGGAGCGTTGCTGTGTCGTCATTCGTCTTTCGAGGCAAGAGAATTGCGAATCGCATGTGGAGACCGAATCTCATCCTGGCGGCTTGGGCCTTGTGCTTTGCCGGCAATTGCCAGGCCGGAGACGAAATCGTCGCGTCCGACGGCGTCGCCGTGCGCTATGCCAATTTGAGCGAAATGCAGGCCGAGTCGATCGCCCGAACCGCGGCCGCCGCCAGGTCGGTTTGCGTCGATCGGTTTGGCTTCGACATGCCGGCAGCGATCGCGATCGACGTCGCTGTTGATCCCGCAGGACCTGTGCGTTTGTTCAACGACGGAGCCGACCGCTTTTCGCTCAGCGTGCATGACTCGGCATCGCTACGGCAGCCGTCGGCCAGCGGGGTTTTTCATCTGTACGGGCTGTGCCACGAAGTCGCCCACTTGGCGATGTACCAGCCTGTGCAGCAACGCCGCTGGATGACCACCGCGGCCGCCGAAGGCTGGGCCCACTATCTCGGCTCGCGAATCGTCGACGACGTTTACGCGCGCGAGGGCGACGCGCTGTGGTGGGATCCTTACGACTACCGAGCCGACGGCATGTTGCGGCTGCGTGCGCAACTCGCCGGGGCCGAACCGGGCGACGTGGCGCGCGGGGCGGGGCTGTGGATGGAACTGGCCGAAATCATTGGCGACAAGAAACTGGCCCCGTTGTTCGCGGCTTGGGGTGGAGCCGAGATCGATCCGGCTCAACCGGGAGACGCTCTCTTTGCGCAGCTTAAAGCAATCGCCGACGACCCGGCGGTCGACGCGTGGTGGAGTCGCGCCGAGCCAGTGTTTGTCCGCGCGACGCCACGCAGTCCGTTCGACGCGACGGCGCCGCGGTCGGGCGTACTCTCGAAAATCGAGACCGAACTCGTGGCGGACGACGGCACGCCGGCGGGCAAACGCAGCACGGCGGGCGGCGGCCATGCTCGTCGCGCGGTCGCGCCGGCCGGGCAGTGGTTGTTGACCGCGGTGCGCGTCTTTGGTTCACGCTATGGCGGCGCGGGCTCCGAGGCGGCGACCGGCGAGGTGTGGATTTGCGACGATCAAAACCGCGAGATCGCGTCCTTCGAATTGCCTTACGACAAGTTCCCGCGCGGTGCGCCGCAATGGGTGCGCATCGACGTGCATCCCACGCCAGTCCCCGCCGAGTTCATTGTCGGTGTCAGTTTCAATCCCACCGCCACGCGCGGCGTGTTCGTGAGCCACGACGCAACGCCCGACGGGCAGTCGCTCAGTGCATTGCCGGGCCGCGACCCGGTGGCATTCGACGACGGCGATTGGCTGCTTCGCCCGGTGCTCGCGCTGCATAGCAAGTCGCGCACCTGGACCGACGCCACGGGCAAGTTCTCCGTCGACGCGGCGCTGGTGGACGCGGACGACCAGAAGGTCGCGTTGCAGACCAACGACGGCAAGGCGATCAGTTTGCCGCTGGCGAAACTCTCCGCGCCGGACCAGCAGTTCGTTCAGTCCGTTGTCGGCGGCGAACAGGGCGGGTCGTCGACGAGCGACTCCACGGCGGCGAACCTGCACCCGCGCGAGGCGTGCACGGACGACGGCAAGCCGGCCGGGCGCAAGAGTTTGCCGCAGGGTAACGCGGTGTTGCTGGAGGCATTTCCCGGCGGCGGCTCGGTGACCGCAGTGCGCATCCACGGCAGCCGTTACGGCGCTCCGCGCGTGACGGGCGAGGAGTTCACGGTGACGCTGTGCGACGAGGATTTCGAGCCGATTCGCGAATTCAAATTCCCGTTGGAGAAGTTTCGCCGCGGGACGGCGAAGTGGGTCACCCTGCGATTGGAGCCGACCAAGGTGCCGGAGAAATTCATCGTCTGCACCGACTTCGCCGCGACTTCAACCAAGGGGGTGTTCGTCAGCCACGACGCCGAAGGGGAAGCGCTGGTCGGCAAACCGGGGCAAGCCGCCGGGACGTTTTCCGGCGGCGATTGGCTGATTCGGGCGATCGTGGCGCCGCCGACGCCGTAAGCGCGCGGGCCGGCCGGAAGCAGGGGATTGGGCCGAGTCGGAATGTCAGATAGACTGAGCCGCTTTGGCGGCGCCGGTGGACTCGCCTCCATCGCCAACTCTGACCTCCGACCTCCCACCTCTGATCTCTCCCATGCCCGATATCGCTGCTTTTCGCGGACTTCGCTACGACCTCGGCCACGTCGGCTCGCTGTCCGACGTCATTGCGCCGCCCTACGACGTCATCGATCCGGCGCTGCAGGACGAGCTCTACAAGAAGCACCCCGCGAACGTCACGCGGCTGATTCTCAACCGCGACGAGCCGGGCGACGACGACCACAGCAACCGCTACACGCGCGCCGCCAAGTTCCTCAAGCAGTGGCAGCGCGAAGGGGTGCTGTTCGCCGAGGGCAATCCGGCGATCTACGTTTACCACCAGGTGTTCACCGAGGCCGGTCAACAGTTCACTCGCCGCGGGTTCATGGCGCGCTGCCGGTTGGAGAAGTTCAGCGAGGGAAACATCCATCCCCACGAAGAGACCCACGGTGGCGCCAAGGCAGACCGGTTCAAACTGTGGAACGCGTGCCGGGCAAACCTCAGCCAGATCTTTGGGCTGTACCCGGACGAGCAAAACACGGCTCAGGAAATCCTCGAAGCGGCGATCGTCGGCCAGACGCCGTTGGAGGCGACCGACCACCTGGGCGTGGTCCATCGCATTTGGCCGGTGTGCGACGTGAGCGTCATCACGCAGGTGACCGCCGCAATGGGGGGCCTGCCGGTGTACATCGCCGACGGCCATCATCGTTACGAGACGGCGCTGAATCTTCGCGACCACATTGCCGCCGAATGCGCGGCCAACGGAAAACCATTCGACGGCGAACACCCGGCCAACTTCGTGCAGATGATGTGCGTCTCGATGAGCGACCCCGGCATGTTGGTGTTGCCGACCCATCGGCTCTTTCGCGGCGTGCCGGCGATGACCGCTGAGCAGCTGGCCGACAAGCTGGGCGACTGCTTCGAAACGGAGCCCGCCGGCGAGGGGCCCGACCGGGCGCTTTCGCTGTGGGAAGAAATCGAGACCGAAGGCGACCAGGGGACGCTCGGGTTCTACACGGCCGAGGACGATCGCTGGACGCTCGCCCGGCTGACGCCCGCCGGGGCTGAGAAGATGGGCCAGGTCGCCGACGATCACTGCGCCGACTGGCAGGGGCTGGGAGTCAGCCTGCTGCACCGACTGGTGATGGACACGCTGCTGGACCTGCCGAACCTGCCCGCGCCCAAGTATGTACGGACGCTCGACGAGGTGCCGGTCGGCTTACGGGAAGGCGACGCAGCCGGCCGCGACCTGACCGGGCAGGAGGGCTCCGGGGGCCGGTTCAACCTGGGCGCGCTGGTGATGCCGGCCACGGTCGAACACATCCGGGCCATCAGCAACGCCGGCGAACGGATGCCGGCCAAGAGCACGTTCTTCTACCCGAAGCTGCTGAGCGGGTTGGTGATCAATCCGGTGGAGTGAGCGCGAAGGCGGTCGGGGGAAGGGGGAGGGGGGAAGGAATTGCTTTCGGCTCGGGCGGTTGCTGTGCGGTGCGTCTTGCGCGGACCCTCAGGCCGAGGCGCTTTCGGCGGTGTTCCGCTGCGCCGTTTCACGTGAAACATTTGCAGCGACTGCGTTGTCTGGGAGTTTTTCATGAGATGGATGTTTCACGTGAAACACGTTGCTGGGGCAGGGTGGGGCGGTTGTTTCACGTGGAACGCCGCCGCCGCCAGACGGCGAACCCGCCGATGGCGGCGGCCTGGACCGCGACGATCCAGGCCGCAATCGCGGCACCCCGCCATCCCAGTTGCAGTGCTCCGGCGGCGGCGGCCAGCAAGGCGACCACCGTGGTAACGCCCAGCAGGTTGCGCAGGTTGAACCGCAGCGGCGGGCGGATGGAGTAGGCTTCGGCGATGTGCGGGCTGCGGCTGATGGCGCGTTCTACGAACAGGGTCGCGCCAAGTTGTCCGGCCAGCGTGCAGCCGGCGATCCAGGCGAGTGCGACCGGCAGCATCTGAGATGCCGCTGCGCGGTACTCCCACCACGGGGTCGCCAACGCAAGCGCACCGCCCGCCCAGCCGCCAATCAGCGCGGGATACCAGCGAGGCACAAGCCGGATCGCCATGATCCTGGCGGCGCCCAGGAGCAGCCACGAGGCAAGGCCGCATACCAGCATTGCGGGGAGATAAGTCACGGCGATGAGCATTGCCGCGCTGCAGATGAACATCAAGGCGTTCGTTAGGGCTACGGTTGGTTCGCTTTGCTGAGCAAAGCGGTAGGCGACAATGAGCCCCCAAATGACCGAGCTGGCGAGGACCCCTGCGGCCATGCCGGTTGCCGTGCCGATCGCCGCCTCGACGTGCAGCGTGCTGGCGATGTCGCGCTGCCGCGCGGCGAGTCGGCGGGTTTCAGCAGCATCGTCTCTCGGGGGCGTTTCGCGAGTCGTCATGGCTTGGTTGCTCGTCTCTCAGCCAAACGCCGCCACTGGACGACGGCGGCGATGGCCGCCAGTTGCACTCCCAGCGCCGCGGCCGCGGCAGCGAGCAAACGGCCGCCCGTCGCCATTTGCCCGATGACTGCGGTCGGAACGGCGATCACCGCGGTCAGCACCAGCAATTGCCGGAGTTGGAACCGCGGCCACACGAGCGCCGAGCCGGGGGGCGGCGGGTCGAGCCACCGGCGGCGGATGGCGAGCCGCAAACGCCAATATGAACCTGCCTGGCCCGCGAGCACCGCCCCCAGCAGCAGGAGCCAACTCATGGCCGAGTTGCCGGCAAGGGCAAAGGGAATAACAAACGCGGCGAAGGCGACCTCGCCGCCGACCGTCGTGGCGAACCAGATCGGCAAATCGTCCTCGAACAGTAACCTGCCGACAATCCCCCACACAGGACAGACGAGAAGACCCACCATCGAGGCGAATAGCCACGTGCCGGCGGCCACGACCGCCAATAGTAGCAAGACCTGGGGAACAACGCTCAGACCAAACCGCCCCGTCGGCAGGCTCAGCGGATCGCCTAGTCCCAGCCAACTCAACGACATCTCCACCGCCAGCCACGCGGCCGGCAGCCAGGCAATGCCCTTGGCCCCGCCTAGGGTCGCGTAGCCCAATACGTTTCAGCGGTCGTCGGTTGCCAGGAACCGCGGGCGCGTGGGATCGTAGAACGAGCGCTCGCCGTCGGCGCCCGGCGGCGCGTCTTGGCGCGGTCTCGCCGAGACCGCTCTACCTTCAGCCGGCAATGGTTCGTCGCTGGGCTGCATGCCTCGATTGTGGGAGGGGGGGATAGGCCGCGTATTTGTAATCCACATCATGCGAGCCGCCTCCGGCGCCACGGCGCGAAGATCGCAATGGCGAGCGCCTGCGCCGCGACCACTTGGACGAGCGCCCGGACGAGTCGCGGCTCCATGGCGCCAACCAACGCGGCAACGACTGCAGCGACGGTCATCAGTCCCAACAGTTGCCGCACGGCGAATTGACCGCGCGGTCGGGCGGCATAAGCTTCGCGTAATGAGCGCCGCCGGTGGATGGACCGGTCCACCGAGATCATCGCCCCAACCTGGCCGACGATAATGAAGGCGAACCAAACCGCCAGTGAACCGACAGAGTCCGGGTGGGAGGGTTCGCCTACAGACGCAGCGACTGGCGCGCCAACTGCGGCTCCCGCCCAGCCGCCGGCCAGTGTCGGGTACCACCAGGGCGCCAACTCGATCTGCATCACGCGCCCAGCGAGTCCCAGTAACGAACTGGCCACAAGTCCAAAAATCAGCGTCAACGTTCCCGTGGCCGTCGCTGCCGCGAGAATGAGAAACGGGGCGACAATTAGTAGTTCAAGCAAGTTCGTGCGGGATAAGCCGAAAGACACAATGATGCCTGGCGTCAGTGCGGCGAGGGCGACCAAAGCAGTGACGAGCGCAGCGCTCGCCCCGGCGGCGGCGTCGACAAACAGATCGCGAGTTTGCAGTCGCCCGCGCAATGCCACGAGCCTTGCGCGGGCGCGTTTGTCGTTGGGCTTGATCGTGGCGGGCGCAGCCATAGTTAGATCGCGTGGCGAAGACTTCAGCGGCTCGTGAGGCAGCGGCGCGGCGGTTGGCGGCAACTCGGGCACGCGGCGGCTAGGGGCTGTTAGGTGATGTGTCATTGCCACGATTCAACACAAGAATTAGGACACGGGGGCAGCCG
The DNA here is from genome assembly GCA_020427145.1 of Planctomycetales bacterium. GTDB lineage: Bacteria > Planctomycetota > Planctomycetia > Pirellulales > Lacipirellulaceae. The sequence goes on from JAGQOU010000243.1 coordinate 9,020, forward strand.
TGGACTTGCGGTGAATTGGGGCCGGGGGCGGTGCTATCATTCTAGCCGTTGCGACGGGGTGCGGGGCAACTGGCGTTGGGCCCCTGCCCTGAGACTTCTACAATCCCTGCCCGAACTGCTGGCGCCCGGGCCGTCATGGTGGCGGGGGGCGCGGCGCTGGGCGGACTGGCGTCCGCCGCCAACACATGACGCCACCGCGCATGTTGCATCCAACTTCGTACCTCCGCCCACTGCATTGCCATGACTCGCGTCATTTGCGTTGCGAACCAGAAAGGCGGCGTCGGCAAGACGACCACGGCGCTCAATTTGGCGTGCGCGGTGGCGATGACGGGTCGCAAGACGTTGCTCGTGGATCTCGACCCGCAGTGCAACGCGACCACGGGCCTGGGGATGCAGCCGAGCGAGCGGCACGCGCTGGTCGAGTCGAAGCCGCTGCGAGAGTCGTTTGCCGAGACGAACCAGCCGAACCTGTGGTTGCTCCCCGGGGCGCGCAGCTTTGAGGACGTCGACGCGCTGGCCAACTCCAGCGACACGCGCAGCCTGATGCTGGCAACCCATTTGTCCGGCAGTTTGGGATCGTTCGACGCGGTGCTGATCGATTGCCCCCCTTCGCTGGGCGCCCTCACTCGCACCGCGTTGGCGAGTGCTAGCGAAGTGCTGATGCCGATCCAGTGCGAGTATTTCGCGATGGAGGGGCTGACCCAAATGATCGAGGTAATCCGACAGGTGATCGGGCGGTCCAATAGCCGATTAGAGTTCGGGGGAATTCTTCTCACGATGCACGACGCGGCGTTGGAACTGACCGCCGAAGTCGATCGCGATGTGCGAGATTTCTTTGGGGAAATCGTCTATCAAACGGTGATTCCACGGGATGTGGCTGTGAGCGAAGCGCCGAGTCATGGACGCTCGGTCATCGACTATGCACCGCGCAGCCGGGGTGCGCGAGCCTATGTGGAATTGTGTCAGGAGGTTTTAGAACGTGTCTAATCAACGACGTTTGGGTCGCGGTTTGGAAGCTCTGTTGGGTCGCTCGCTGGACGCGCCGGCCGCAAGCGGCGCGAGCCAAGCGGATCCGTCCGTGGCGCCAATTCCGCCAAGCTATACCATCACTCCCGGCGAAGACGTGACCCGCAGCGACGACGGCCAGCAGTGGCTGCCGCTGGGCGTGGTCGATCGCAATCCTTATCAGCCGCGCACCAACTTTGACGAAGCTGAGATCGCCGACCTGTGCGACAGCATTCGCGTGCATGGGTTCTTGCAGCCGATCGTGGTGCGCAAGCACGGAGAACGCTATCAACTGATCGCCGGCGAGCGCCGGTTGCGGGCCGCCCAGATGGCCAACTGGGAACGGATCCCCGTGCAAGTGCGCGAGGCCACCGATCGGATTATGGCCGAGTTGGCCATCGTCGAAAATATTCAACGCAAAGACCTCAACGCGATTGAAAAAGCGACGTCGTTTCAGCGCTACATCCAGGAGTACGGCTGCACGCAGGAAGAGCTGGCCGGGCGGGTGAACATTGATCGCTCGACCGTGGCAAATCTAGTGAGGCTGTTGGAACTGCCGGCCGAGGTGCAGACGATGATCGGCGACGGCTCAATCAGCGCGGGGCACGCGCGGGCGTTGTTGCCGCTGGGCGACGAGAGCGAGCAGTTCGAATTTGCGCGGCGGATTGCCAAGGAGTCGTTGTCGGTGCGGGCGACCGAATCGGCCGTGAAGGATCGTTTGCAGAATCTCGACGGCGGACTGTCGATTATCGACGCGGAGGGGAATAGCCGCCCCTCGCCCATGCAGCCGGGGCAGCATCTGCGCGATCTCGAGGAGCAACTCCGGTTGGCGCTGGGGACCAAGGTGGACCTGAAGCAATCGGCCAAGGGCAAGGGGCGGATTACAATCCACTTTGCCAGCCACGAGGAATTTGACCGGCTGAAGGTGGTGCTAACCGGCGCCGGGCAGCAGCAGGCAGATTTCCAGGTCGGTTAGGCGTCGGGCCAAGGCTGTCGACGAGCCGGCGAACCGGGAGTGTGAAGGTCCGCTAAGCCGGCGAGACGGCCCCATGCTCCCCGCGCCGCACAAAGCCAGTCGCGGAACCGTCCCGGCGATTGCCGCGAACCGGCTGGGCGTCTAGGATGTCACTCTCAGGCTTGGTCCGGGGGCCGTCGGCTAAACGCTGGCAGTTCCGGGGACTTGGCCGGCACGGGGTGTGGCGCAGCCTGGCTAGCGCGACTGCTTTGGGAGCAGTA
>JAGQOU010000244.1 GCA_020427145.1 Planctomycetales bacterium
GAGGCGTACTTGGCGGCGTAGGCCATGATCTGCACGCCGACAAAACCTGCTTCGTCCAACGCACTGCGGATCGCCGCGATGCGGCCGTCCATCATGTCGCTGGGCGCGATCACGTCGCACCCCGCCGCGGCTTGCACCAAGGCCTGTCGACACAGCATGGCAACCGTTTCGTCATTCACGACGTAGCCGTCCCGCACCAGCCCGTCTTGCCCGTGACTGGAATAGGGATCCAGCGCCACGTCGCAAATCACGCCAATCGCGTCGCCGTGCGCTTGCTTCACGGCTTGCACCGCCCGGCAGACGAGATTCTTGGCGTTGACCGCCTCCTCGCACTCGGGGGTTTTGAGCGCCGGCTCGGTGGCGGGAAACAGAGCCACCGCCGGAATCCCCAGCGCGATCGCTTCGCCCGCGGCGGCCACGGCCAGATCGATCGACAGCCGCTCGACGCCCGGCATCGACGGCACGGCCTCGGTGCGGCGCTCGCCTTCATGCAGAAACAGCGGCCAAATGAAGTCGTTCGCCGAGAGCGTCTGCTCGCGAACCAGCCGCCGCGACCAGTCATGGCGTCGCACGCGTCGCAGTCGCGTGGCGGGAAAAGCCCCGTGGGCGTGGAGGGAGTCAGACATTGTGTGGCTATCAATCCCAGGAAAGTCGTGGTCAAGGGTCCGCAAAATGGTCGTGATACCGTTTCAACTCGATTGGGGTGGCTGGGGACGACCGTAGGGAGCCCCCAGTGAGTTCCTGGCGGCTGCGCTTCGCTCCGTCCGCGAGCCACCCCACACTCCTTGGCAAACGGAACCACGACCCGCAAATTAGCGGCATTCATTATCGTGGCGATGGCGACTAAAATCTACCGGCTCGCCCCGTATCCGCCCGAACCCCGCTGCCATGGCTGCCGATCAACCCAAGATTCAACTTGGCCCGTTCCGATTTCGCCCCGCGTCGGTCGACGTGCAGGGGCGGCCGCAATTGGCCGACTGGAAGGGACCGCTGGAATTCGCCCTGTGGTGCCAACGGGCAAGCCCCTGGTGGATAGGCGACATGATCAATTCCGGCGAGGATTTGTTTGGCGAGGAATTTGGCGAGGCGTGCGGCAGCACGCTGTCGACCGAAATGGTCAGCCGCTATGCGTCCGTCGCGCGGCGCGTGCCAGCGCAAAATCGTCGAGCAGCGCTGTCGTGGTCGGCCCACGCAGCGGTCGCCCGACTCTCGCACGCCGACCAGCGCAAGATGCTCGCCCTGGCGGAGCGCGAGGGCTGGAACAGCGACGACCTCAACAAGAAGGTGCGCGAGTTGATCGCCAGCCGCCAATCCGGCGACTCGGCAAATTCGTAAACTGCGGTTGCCGCGACGGCCGCCGCCGGGACCGCGGTGCTGCTATACTGTTGCTCATCCTACCGGTGCGCGTCGCGTGACAAACGACCGCGCCCCGCTGGCATCTCCCAATCGCATTCACCCCGTCCCCACGATCGCAATGCACCTTGCCGCTTCCGACCGTTACGACTCGATGACCTACCAACGGTGCGGCCGCAGCGGGCTGCGCCTGCCGGCCGTTTCCCTGGGCCTGTGGCACAACTTCGGCGGCGTCGACGCCTACGAAACGGGCCGCGCGACGGTGTGCGGCGCGTTTGATCGCGGCGTCACGCATTTCGATTTGGCCAACAACTACGGTCCGCCCCCCGGCAGTGCGGAGGAGAATTTCGGCAAGATCCTCCGTGCCGATCTCGCCGCGTATCGCGACGAGCTGATCATCTCGACCAAGGCCGGCTACCTGATGTGGCCCGGGCCCTACGGCGAATGGGGATCGCGCAAGAACTTGCTGGCGAGTCTCGATCAAAGTCTGCAGCGGATGGGGCTCGAGTACGTCGACATCTTCTACTCGCACCGCCCCGATCCTGACACGCCGCTGGAGGAAACGATGGGCGCGCTGGCCACGGCGATTCGCCAGGGCAAGGCGCTGTACGCCGGCATCTCGAACTACTCGGCCGAGCAGACGCGCACCGCGTGCCGCATTCTGCGCGATCTGGGCTGTCCCTGCCTGATCCACCAGCCGAAGTACTCGATGTTAGAGCGGTGGGTTGAAGCCGAACTGCTCGACGTGCTCGAAGCCGAGGGCGTAGGGTGTATTCCTTTTTCGCCGTTGGCGCAAGGTTTGCTAACCGACCGCTACCTCGCCGGGGTGCCTCGCGGCAGCCGCGTTGACAAGGGGGTCGGCTTCTTGAGGCAGGAGCACCTGACGCCGCAGCGGCTCGATCAAGCTCGTCAGCTCAACCAAATTGCAGCGGATCGGGGCCAATCGCTGGCGCAGATGGCGCTGTCGTGGGTGTTGAAGGATCCGCGGATTACCACGGTGTTGATCGGCGCCAGCAGCGTCGACCAGCTTGAGCAAAATCTCAGCTGCCTGGCTAAGCGTCAATTTGACGACGACGTTTTGCAACAGATTGAGTCGGTGCTGTCGCAGTAACTGGAAAAATGTCGCCTTTGTATTTTCGCACGCACAATCGTCGGTTAGAATCTGCAACCGTAGCGGCACGCGGATCGGCGCGTCAGTTGACAGTCTGGTAAGACAGGCTGTCGGGCAGTCGAAGAAAGATTCTTCGAACCGGGTAGACGGGTTGGGGTTGCGCATAGAGGCGGAGCCTGACGTCGACGCGGTCACAAGGACGGCAACCCTGAAGGAGTTAGTACCGCATGTCCGCAGAATTGCGTGACCGGCTGTCTCGTTACTGCTTCGCTTTGTTCTGTACCGCCTTCGCCGCCTGGACGCGGCATCTTTGCGAACCCGTGTTGCACGGCCGCTTGCCGTTGGGGTTCTTCATGCTGGCGGTCGTGCTGACCTGTTGGCTTGCCGGACCGATGCCGGCGATGCTGTCCTTGGTGCTGGGCGCCCTTGCCGCGGCGCACGTTGCGATCGCGCCGGGCAACAGCCTGATGATCGCCGACATGGCCGACTGGCTGGCGCTGGCCGTGTACCTGATTGGCGGCTCGGTGACCATCGGTCTGTTTTACCGGCTGGCCTCGCAACAACAGCAGGCCGCCATGCGTTCCGGCGAAAACGATCAGCTCGCCAAGAATCTGCTTGTCGCTGATCGCCGGCGGCACGATTATTTGGCGCTGCTGGCTCATGAATTGCGCAATCCGCTGGCGCCGCTGCAAACGGGTTTGGAAATTCTCCGCCGCGGCGGCGGCGCGCCCGAGGACTCCGCGCGACTGCTGAACGTCATGTCGCGCCAGCTCGATCACGTGACGCGGCTGCTGGACGATTTGCTCGATGTCACGCGGTTTGCCAGGGGGCAAATTCGCTTTCACCGCCAGGTGCTCGATCTGCGGTGCGCCACGAAGACGGCGGTCGAAGCGGTAACGCCCGTCATGGAGGCGTGCGAGCACGAATTCAACTGCCGAGTTCCGACCAGTCCCGTGTGGATTCGCGGCGATCGCGTGCGGCTGGTGCAGATCATCTCGAATCTGCTCTCCAACGCCGCCAAATACACGCACCATGCCGGCAAGGTCGAGATGCATCTCCGCTGCGAGGGCCAGGAAGCCGTGATCTCGGTGACGGACAATGGCATCGGCATTGCGGCGGACGATCAGAAACGAATCTTCGAACTTTTTGCGCAGCTGGACAACTCGCGCGTGCGCAGCGAGCAGGGCCTCGGCATTGGGCTCTCCTTGGCGCGACAGCTCGTTCGCGCCCACAAGGGCGTTATCAACGTGAAGAGCGACGGCCCGGGGCGCGGCACATGCTTCGAAGTGCGGTTCCCGTTGGTTGATCAGCCCGCCGTGCAGCATCCCGATCAGAGCGAATCGCCTTGCGATCCTACGCCGGAGCGCGGCGGGGCGCTGCTGCGTCCGGCCCGCCCCGAAACGTCCCGTGCAGAACATGCGGGACCGCAGCGGGTGCTGATCGTCGACGACAATCAGGACGCGGCGGAAACGCTGGCGTCGCTCCTGTCGTTCGAGGGGCTGAAGGTCCAAGTCGCCCACGATGGAGCGACGGCGCTCAATACTCTCGATGAATTCGCTCCGGACGTCCTGCTGCTGGATATCGGCTTGCCAGGGATCGACGGATTTGAGGTGGCCCGTCGCGTTCGCCAGACGCCATTGCCGAACCAACCGCGCATTCTTGCCGTGTCCGGCTGGGGCGGCGACGAATGCGAGCGTCTGGCCCGCGAAGCAGGGATCGACGAGCATTGGCTCAAGCCGATCGACTCCGAGGCGATGGTCAACCGGCTCAGCCATTTTCGCGCCGACGGCGACCAATCCGCCCAGGAACAACGCCGGCCCCGGCAAGGGCACGACGCCCCGTCGATCACCGTCTAGCGGCCTGTTGTAAACGGCGACTGGCGCGCGAGGCATCGCCGCGAACGCCAGGAATTGACGTCTCGGGGAGCGTGCCTGTCGTCGCCTGGAACAGGCGACTACGCGACCGGCGCCTGATCGCGATCCCGGATGGCGCTGAGATACAGCAGCGATGACTCCGTGACGCGCACATCGCCTTTGAGCACGTCGGACATCGCCGCACGCAGCACGTCGCGGCGACTCACCTGGCCCACCAGCCGGCCGTCTTCCAACACTGGCAGCCGGCGGAACGACGTGAGCAGGAACACCTGCGCCACGCTCAGCAGATGCGCGTCGGGACCGATGGTCTGCGCCTCGACGTCCATGAACGCCCGCACCTCGTTGGTGGGGAGTTGGTCGTAGGCGGCGTCCAAAATCACGTGCATTGCGCACTTTTCAGAGAAGACGCCCAGGTACTCGCCAGAGTCGCTTACGACCGGGGCGCCGGAGATGCGATTCTTCAGCAGCATCTTGACGGCGTCCAGCACGTCCATCTCGGGTCGCAAGGTGATGAGCTTCTTCACCATAAAATCGCGGGCGGTCAATTGGCACATCGTAAGCGTCTCCACGCGAGGCGCTGCCGCGCTGACAGCGCGACAAGGGATAGAAAAGAGAAGGCTGATGCGAATCCACCATGATTCGCGGAATCAGCAACGCGTGGCGGCAACAACCACGCTGTCACAAGGATACCATCTCGCCGCCCCCAATACCAAGCGAGTTTGGAACAAAACATGCTGTGAAATTTTTCACAAGCTCCGACCTTGTGAAAGTTTTCACGGAGTTGCGCCGAAACGGGGCTTTGGGGGCTTTGACGGGCCGGGCGCGCGGCAGAAGAAGCCGGCCGGAGTTTTCCTAGTCGCTCTCGCTTCTTGCGCGACGCCGCGTGCGGCACTTGCTTGTGCCGCGTGGGCCGGCGACATTAAACGCACAGGGATCAGCTGGCTTACGCGACGGGTTTCCGAGACTGATGACCGCCAACCAACTCCTCGAGGCGCTCAGCGCCAGTTTCTTCTGCCTGCTGGGACTGTGGGCCGCGGCGGCGCGGGGGCACTGGTTTGTGCGCGTGGCCGTTGCCGGCGGGTGTTTGTTGGGCGCCCTGCTGATTCCCGCGTATCTGGTGACCATTGAATTCGGTCTGCAGATTGCCGTGATCATGCTGGGGGTCGCGTGGGTGCGCAAGCCCGCCAGCTGGCGGCCGCGTTTTTCGATGGAGACCGCCCTGCTGGCGATGGTCGTGGTCGCCGTGTCGACGGCCGTGCTGAAAGAGGGCCTCGCTTGGTCGCTGAGCGAGTGGATCTGGGTGCTGGGCGTCGGCGTCGGAACGGGGTTGTTGGGGCTCGTCTGCCTGTGGCTCGTCTGCGGTCGCGCCCGTTGGTACTGGCGGGTACTGGGGTTCGCCGCGTTCTTGGGACTGTTCGCCGCGGGCGGCGTGATCGTCGAAGCGCTGCGACAGTGCTTATCACAGCGACAGCCGGGGCAAACGCTGGCGGCAGCAATTGGCGATCACTTCACCGCCGAGGCCGCCCTGCAGGCCCTCGGCGACTGGCTCACGTGGTTCGGCCCCAGCGTCGCGTTGGGGATCGTGATCTTACTGAGCGTGATCTGTCTGGCCGCTCACTCGGGGTGGTTCGAGGAACCATCGCCCACGACGGGTCGCTCGCACCGTCGACGCCGCTGGTTCGCACGCGGCGGCATCTGCGCGATCGTCGCCGCCGTACTGACGCCGCTGCTGTATGTGTTTTACCGGTTGATGACCCCCGAGCCGATGTGGGCTTACGATCCGCCGACCCCCAACGGCTACGACGACTTCGTCGCGGCGGGGGAGCTCGTGCCCGAGCTGTTTGGGCGTTCTTTGGCGAACTACAACTTGTGGAACGCCTCCCCTGGGGAGGTCCGCGAATACGTGCTCAAGCTCGGACCGGTCTACAATCAGATCGCCGAGGGAATGAAGAAGCCTTGCCTGGCTCCCATCAACGCGAAAAGGGGAGCAGCCGATGAAATCGCTACGGCGGCCGCCGATGAGGCCTCGGCAGCTATGACGATGCGTTGGCAGTCGCTGTGGGATTTCGGCGACGACGAAGCTTTCTTCGCCGCTGCAATGGAAGGCGCTCGTTTCGATTTCGCCGTCAAGCGAGGCCAAGGCCTCGACGACCACCCGCCCGGCATTCCGATTGCGACTTGGTCGTTCAGACACCGCCTATGGAAGCTCACTGCAAAGGACTGCCGAAAGTACCTGCCGCAACTGCTTGAACTTGAACGGATGCTGGAACCCTACGATGTGCTGGTTCGTCGAGAGCGAATACGGAACCAGAACGCCGACTGGGAGACCCACTTGCGGATGATCCTCAACGAATGGAACGTCGCCTGGGGATATCCAGATGAAAACTGGTGGTCGCGGCTCTGGTGGCACACCAGCGTCGCCGAGTTTCGCCTGCTCACAACGCAACTTGCCCTACGCGCCTACCGACTGGAGCGCGGAGCGCTCCCCGCAGCGATTGACGATCTCGTGCCGGAGTACCTGCCGGCGACGCCGATCGACCCCTTCGACGACCAGCCGCTACGGTATCGTCGCCAGGGCGATCGCTACACGCTGTACAGCGTCGGCGCCAATCTGATTGACGATGGCGGCAGCCGCGAGCGGGACGATACCTCCGGCCAAGAACTCGACGTTGTCGTCAGCGGCCCCGTCATGCCGCCGAACTGGAAACGATTCGTCGACGCGGTCCGCCCGGCAATTGACGAGCAGTTGCGCCGGGCGCCGACGTTGCTGCGGGCGTGGGCGGAGGAACTGCGACGGCGCGAGGCGCAATGAAGACGCCACAGCGAGCGCACCGCCGGGTGGCTGGGGACGAAGCGCAGCGCAGCCCCCA
>JAGQOU010000245.1 GCA_020427145.1 Planctomycetales bacterium
GGTCATGATCGTGGCCGGGTTCGAGTTGGCCAGGATGACCCGGTAGCCCTCCGCGCGCAGCACCCGGCACTCCTGGGTGCCGGAGTAGTCGAACTCGCAGGCCTGCCCAATGACGATGGGGCCGGAACCAATGAGCAGAATCTTTTTGATATCGTCGCGACGGGGCACGGCACTCTCGGGGAGCAGGGGTGAGACGTCGGAGGCGGGAACACAGGGCCGCTGATGGAACTCGCACCGCAGCGGGCGGCGGGGGGCAACGAGCCGGATCGTCCCCGAATCCCCCGCCCAGCGAGGGGCCGCTTCACGAGTAAAATCGCTCCATCGTACCCCGCTTGCGCAAAGTGCGACAAGGGGCCAACGCGGCCGCAAACCCAACTCGGCTTTGCCTGCTGTTTTGGCGTCTCGGAACGCGGTAGGATAGGCGGCATGCCCGCTGAGCCGCCGGCGGAACGTCGCTCCTCGTACGGACGCACCGAGCATGTCCGACTTCGGGTCCCAGCTGTACCGTTGGCGCCGCGCCGCTGGGTTGGGGCTGCGCACCTTTGCGGCCCTCATCGACCAGCGCGCCTCCGTCGTCAGCGCCATCGAGCGCGGAGGACGGCGCCCCTGGCGCGACCCGCTGGTGATTGGTCGGGTCGCGCGCGCTTTGGGCGCTGAGCTCGATTCCATGGAATACGAGCAACTCCTCGCCGCCGCGATGGCGGACACCCGCGGCGCCCGCACCGACGAGGTGCAGGATCGCCCCGGCTTCGCGCCTGGCGACGCGCTGTTGTGGCACAGCGGCGCGGCCGATGCGCCGCTGGACGAACAGGGGACCAAGGAACTAGCGGAATTTCTCGGCGTGGCCGCCGACGTCAACGGGGCGCTGCGAGGCGAACGCTCCGCACTTGATCCGTTGCCGCTGACGGACTTGGCGATCGAGTGGCGCGCCCGACGCACGTTGGGTCGCCGCGCAATCCCGCACGCCCTGACCGCCGTCGACGTCGAAGCGGCGCTCGAAGACGCCGGCTGGCGGATCGTCGTCACGCCCGGGTTGTTGCCGCGGTTCAGCGTGGCCGCGTGTGCGGTACAGCTGGCCGACGGCGGTTTGGCGCTGGCGGTCGATCGCGTGCAGGCCGACGTGCGGCCGCTGGCGCAGTACCGGCTGCTGCTGGCAGCGACCGCCGCGCCGCTAGCGCTGGCCGACGACGCGGCGACCGCGCGCGAGTTAGCGCAAAGCGACGGCTCGCGTCGGCTGTGCGAGCAGTTCGCCCTGGCGATGTTGCTGCCCGCGCAAATTGTCAGCGCCGCGGCGGAACGCATTTTCCACGACCTGGCCGCCCGCCGGGGGATTCCGCCGACGGACGTCGCGGTGCGCGAATTGCGCAATCGGCTCGCCACGCTGCTAGCGGCGCCAACCGAACTGGTCGATCGCCGCCTGTTCGCGTGGCCGTGCCGCGTGTACGACCGCGTGCGTCTGGCCGTGGCCGCAGAAGAACCGACGCTGCCGCCGGTCGATTGGCTGCCGGAATGGCGCCCCACGCGCCAGCAGCGGTTGTTTCAATAGCGCGGCATGTGCTTGCGAGAAAGCAAGAAAAGGGAACAACGCCGAAACGGCGCGGCAGCGCCGTCCCGGCGAGTTCCCGACAAATTCTGGGTAGTGATACCGTTTCAACTCGATCGGGGTGGCTGGGGACGACCGTAGGGAGCCCCCAGTGAGTTCCTGGGGGCTTCGCTTCGCTACGTCCCCAGCCACCCAACTCTCGTGGGCAAACGGTATCACTACCGATTCTGGGCCACGCGTCTAACGACGCGACCCCGTTTCCTGTTGCGCCGCAGCCACGGGCCCGTGCGGTTCGCCCGCAGGCGCGTCGGAGAGCGTCGCCCGGGCGTCGAGCATGATGCCGGCCTCGTCAGCGGCCGTTTGCCAATAGGAAACCTGGCAGGTCGACAGGAACTCCTGGCGGAATTGCGCTTCCGCCGGAGTTTCCGGAGAGACGGACGCCGTTTTGGCGACCATCAGCAGCCCCGTGATGGCGGCGTGCAACTTCTTCGCGTCGGCGAGATCGTCAGTCGGCGCTTCACACCGCATCGCGAGTTGCTGCGTCGCCGGGTCGAAGTCCATGGCAAAACCCAATCCGCGACATTCGCCGAGAATCCCGCAAACTGACTTCAATAACTGATCGGTCGGCAGTGAAGGATCGGGGTTGATGTCCTTGTCGGTCGCCAGGAAAGTGATCAACCCGCCGTCCATGAGCTGCCACCGTGCGGCCAGTTCCGACTCCGCCGGTCGCGGACGCGGCGCAAGCGCCTCGGCCAGGGCGTGCTCGCCCACCGCCAAAACGATTGTCCGTTCGTCGAGCCCCGCGACGCACAGCGACTGCGGGCCCAGGGCGGAGATCGTCGGTAGTTCCAAGTAGACGACTGCGCCGTGCTGTTTTTCTTGCAGCGAGGGAAAGTGCGTCTTGAACCAACCCTGCCAATCAACGGGGCGATTGAACCGCAATAGAACTTGAGGCAAGCCAATCGCGGTCAAATGCGTGTGTTGCTGATCGTCCGTCGACGATGAAACCGCGACGCCAGCGGGGGGGAACGCCGTGATTTTCAGTTGACCGACCCCGGCAAGAAACTCGATTGCCGAGAAATCAATCTGCGGGCAAGGCACGTCGGCGCCGAACTGGTCGTGCCAGTTCGCGGCCCACTCCTCTTGCGGGAACATCTCCGTTTCGACGAACTCGCGCAGACGCAGCTGCTGCATGATCTCGTCGACGCGCACGACGAACGCCCCCTGCGGATTGTCGCCGATCAGCGCGAAATCGAACGGCTCGCGGTTGAAGACTCGAACCTCGCGCTCGTGTTGGCCGGGGGGTAGAACGGGGTTCGGCAAAGGCGAATTGTCGGCCGCGGTTCCCCGGAGCGCGGCGGCGGCCAGCCCCACGGCGACGATCGCCGCGGCGGCCATCGTCCCTCCCCGGCGTCGCCCCGGGGCGATTCCATATCCCTGGCTGTCGTTGCTTTCCATGCTGCGCAGCATTGCGATCCTCCTGATCAAGTGACTCGACAATCGAGGAACGACGGCCGGCTCCGCGCGGAGTCGTGGTTGCTCGTCGCACCAGATTGCCAACTGCGAAAGTGCGTTTCGATAAGTCCCGACGCCCCCCGTGGCCCTGGCGGCCAGCCGATCGGCGGCGATCTCTTGCGCCGCCGCCAGCCGCGACCCCAACCAGCGGACCAGCGGGTGATACCAATGGAGCGCGGCGACCGCGCCGGCCAAGAGCCGTACGGAAAAGTCGCCCCGCGTCACGTGGGCCAGTTCGTGGGCCAGCGCCGCGTCGAGCTGCGCCGCCGACCAGTCGCGCCACCCGAACGGCAGCACGACGACGGCCGGCGACCCGCCCAGCACTGCCGGGCTGACCACGTCGGCCGATTCGCGGACGACAAACCGCGGCGTCGGCGCGCCGGCGGCGTTGAGCGCAGCCGCAATTCGGGCGGCGGCCCGCTCAAGCCGCTCGTCGCTCGTGGGGCGGCTGTCGCGACGGAGCCGCGCCACGTGACGCAACGCCCGCGCCCAACCGA